>DATMUQ010000180.1:0-12517 GCA_035563795.1 Terriglobales bacterium
CGCGCATCGACCAGGCGCCTGCCGGCATCGATCCCGCCGCCTGGAACCGCGCCATCGCCATTGCCGCGCAGAAGCTGGCGGCTTCCGGTGACGGCGATGATGGGGCCGCAGCCGCCAAGGCTGCGGCAGCGGCGCCCAGCAATATCGTCAAACCGGACATCTCAAAGGCGGAAGCCGCCGATATCGATGTCACCTATGATTTCGGCTTGGTGACGCCGCAGATGATCTCGGTCAACCTGAGCTATGGTGTGTTTGGCCACGGCGCCGCCCATCCCAGCGGCATCACCGAGACCCACAGCATCCTGCTCGCCGAGGGTCGCGAACTGGCTGCCAAGGACCTTTTCAAGGATGGCGCCGACTGGCAGGGCTTCCTGGTGAAGCGCAGCCATGACGCCTGGATCAAGATCATGGAAGATGCGCCGGACCAGGTCGACGACAAGGCGATCACCGATGTGGTGAAGGACCCGCAGCTCTGGCAACTGAGCGACAAGAGCTTCACCGTCTTCTTCCCGTTCTATTCGGTCGGCCCCTATGTGGTGGGCGAGCAGCAGGTCGATGTCAGCTGGGCCGAGATGAAGCCCTATCTGGTCGACAAGCTGCCCTTCACCTTGCCGGCCGGCACGAATTAAGCGCCGTCAGCCGGCATCCTCTGCGGTATTGCCTTCGATATTGTTGCGCAGCACGACCAGTTCATCCTTCAGCGCCGTGAGCTGGGCTGGCGTCTGGCCGGCGGCGCAGACCACCTGGGCCGGCACGCCGCGGGCTTTCTCATACAGCGCCTTGCCCTTGTCGGTGAGGTAGATATTGACCTGCCGCTCGTCGCTGCTGGCGCGCTGGCGGCGCACCAGATCGGCAGCTTCCAGGCGTTTCAGCAGCGGCGTCAGGGTGCCGGAATCGAGATGCAAGTGCCGGCCGATCTCCTTCACGGTCTGCCCGTCCTGCTGCCACAGCACCATCATGACGATATACTGCAGATAGGTGAGGTCGAGCGCCTCCAGGATCGTCCGGTAGGCGCGGGTCAGCGCATGGGTGGTCGAATAGAGGGCGAAACAGATCTGGTTATCGAGCTCCAGATTCGGATCGTCGGTGATGCGGGTCGACATGCGGGTCTCCTCCGGCCGGGCCGGGTTTATCTCTCATCATTATGACATAAGACGTAATTAAATTGTATGCGATCTAATTATGCATGGCTGGCATGTCGAAAATAATGATTGTACAAAATTAGATTGTGTGCAGCATTTCTCTTCAGACGGGAGGCAAGAGGCACTTCCGTCACGGAAACAAGCGTAAACTGCGGTGTTTATCGCGTGTCACGACCTCCGCTCCGGGCGCCACCCTCTGGGTGGGACCGGGACCAGGGCCGGCAGAATGAAGATGATGCAACCAGGGCTTCCGGCAAGCGATCGGCGCCCATCTCAGATAGGAGAGACAGATGCAGGTTCTTTACAAGACGAGTGCCAAGTCGACGGGTGGTCGTGACGGCGGTCATGCGGTGAGCGGCGACAATCATCTCGACGTCAAGCTGTCGCTGCCGAAGGAACTGGGCGGCCCGGGCGGTGACGGCACCAATCCGGAACAGCTCTTCGCCGCCGGCTATTCGGCCTGCTTCCTGGGCGCCATCAAGTTCGTCGCCGGCCAGCAGAAGGTGAAGATCCCCGACAATGCCACGGTCCAGGCGACCATCGGCATCGGCCCGATCGAAGGCGGCTTCGGCATCGAGGCGGCGCTGGAAGTGAGCCTGCCGGGCATCGACCGCGCCAAGGCCGAGGAACTGGCCAAGATCGCCCATGAGCAGGTCTGCCCGTATTCGAACGCCACCCGCGGCAATATCAAGGCCACGGTGACGGTGGTCTGAGACCCGACCGCCCATATCTGAGCGGGTTTCCCGCGCGGGTCTGTCCCCCCCAATCCCGGACCCGCCTGACTGCGCGCCATGCCTTCTCCCTCCCGGAAGGCATGGCGCCTCGCTTTTGACAGCAAGCTCACAACATGTCGCCCCTGCATGCAGCCTTGCATTCCCGCCGATTGCGGCCTGGCCGATGACTGGGCAGAGCCGGATCGTTTTAGACGGAATCGCTCTGCGATTTTGTCTAAAACGTGAATCCGGCTCTCTTCAACAAGATAGAGGGCGATTCACGTTCTTAACTGAAGCAAACCTGCTTCCGTTAAGAACGATCGCGCTCTAGGGTGCCGGAATTAACACAGCAGACGCCGCCAACGCCGCATGGCAAATCGAGGGACGGCGCAGGTTTGGGGCACGTGTCACTGGCGGTTTACAGCACTTTCAATCGCGACGACTGGGCGAGGCTGCGGTCCAATACCCCGCTCACCTTGTCGGAAGCCGATCTCATCTCGCTGCGCGGCACCAATGAGCACACCTCGCTCGACGAGGTGGTCGATATCTATCTGCCGCTGTCACGCCTCTTGAACCTGCATGTGCGGGCGGCCCGCAATCTCAACGGCGTCAAGGATGCCTTCCTCGGCCGCCTTGCCGGCGAAGCGCCCTATATCATCGCCATCGCCGGCAGCGTCGCCGTCGGCAAGAGCACGCTCGCCCGCATCCTGCAGGCGCTGATGGCGCGCTGGCCGGATCACCCGCGCGTCGATCTCGTCACCACCGACGGCTTCCTGCATCCCAATGCGGTGCTGCAGGAGCGCGGGCTGATGGGCCGCAAGGGTTTCCCGGAGAGCTATGACCTCAAGCGCATGGTGCAGTTCCTGGCCGATGTAAAAGCCGGCAAGCCGGAGGTGAAGGCGCCGGTCTATTCGCATCTCGCCTATGACATCGTGCCAGGCGAATGGCAGGTGGTCACGCAGCCGGACGTGCTGATCTTCGAAGGCCTCAACGTCTTGCAGACGGCCGGCCTCACCGGCCCCAAGCCGGTCAGCACCATCGTTTCCGATTTCTTCGATTTCTCGCTTTATATCGACGGCGAGGAGGCGGATATCGAAAGCTGGTACGTCAACCGCTTCCTGCTGCTGCAGCGTTCCGCTTTCCAGAACCCGCAATCCTACTTCCATCATTACCGCGACCTGCCGGAGGCAGAAGCAGTGGCGACGGCAAAGCGCATCTGGCGTGAGATCAACCACGTCAATCTCATCGAAAACATCTTGCCGACCCGCGAACGGGCGCGACTCATTCTGGCGAAACAGGCCGATCACCGCATCGGCGAGATCCGGCTGCGCCAGATCTAGCAGCTCACCGCAGCAATCTCGAACGCACAGCGACCGCCGCGCGATCATCGACATCGATCACTATGGGCGATCGCCCAAACGCAGACGCCCGCACCGCTCATCGCATGGATGAACGATACGGGCGACACGCTTCGCAAATCATCAACCTGGCTTAACCACCGGTATGGCGCCACCAGACGGGGCTAGGGAATCCTCG
Source organism: Terriglobales bacterium (assembly GCA_035563795.1). GTDB lineage: Bacteria > Pseudomonadota > Alphaproteobacteria > Dongiales > Dongiaceae > Dongia_B. Next base: position 3,392 of record DATMUQ010000180.1, read on the forward strand.
AGATGATAAGACGAAGTTAGCTGTTCAGGTCTCGCGTTCCTTAGAAGGTGAACGCGGTACCCAGGCCGATATTGTACGAGTTGTAGCCACCATGTGCGCCGTCGCCGCCGTCACCGTTGGCATGGGCATAACCGAGCTCGGCATCGAGCGAGATTCCGGGCCCGAGCGCATACTGGCCGGTCAACACAGCCTGGTGAATCCGGCGATTGTCACCCTGAGCGCCGGCGATATCGTCGATGTTGCTATAGCTGTACTGCGCGCCGATGGTCCAGGCATCGACGGTATAGGCCAAGCCGCCACCGGCGACCCACATATCGCCGCCGCTGTTCTTGACGAAAGCGCCGTCGTTGGTGAAGGCCGATTCGATGTGGCGCATGTATTCAAAGGCGCCGCCGACTGCGAACTGGCCGAAGGTCAGGTTCAGACCGGTCTGGTAAAACTGCTTGGTATGGTTGTTCGGGCCATTGGTGTCGAGCGACCAGGAGCCGCCGCCACCCCACTGCACCGAGACCGCGTCGAAGTCATGATTATACGACAGGTAAGCGTCGACGATCTGCTTCTGGTCGCCCCGGTTGTCGGCGTTCATCGTGATATGGCCGTTGCCGGACTCATGGTTGTCGTTCGGCGTCCAGGACAGACCGAGCTGGAAGCCGCCGAAGCTCGGCGTCAGGTAAACGATCTTCTGCGCCTTGCCATTCGCACCGCTGGAAGCGTTTTCCGAGTCGACGCCTTCGCAGACCGTCGCCGAACCGGCGAAAGTATTCACGAAGGCGTTGTTGTTGATGGTGTCCTGCGAGAAGGCACCGAAGTTGCTGGTGCCGCCGACCGGGGTCACGCATTGTGCGGCCAGCGCGCTGTTCTGCGAACCGATGCGGAGTTCACCGAAGCCGCCCTGGAAGTAGACGAAAGCGGCGTCGATCTGGTCGCCCGTCTTCTGCTCACCTTCCAGCTCGACGCGGGCGCCGACCGTCAGGCCGTTGTCCAGCGTGGTCTTGCCGAGGAAGTAGATTTCGGCATCGCTGGTGACTTCGGTGGAGTCACGGCCGTTGCCGAGGTCGTTGTTGCCATTGTTGTCGATATTAGCATCGATGGAGGTGCGGAAGAAGCCGCCGAGGCCCAGCTTGATGCCATCGGCTGCGAAGGCAGGGCTGGCGATCAGGCCAACGCCGACCAGCGCCGACGTACCTACAAGAATCCTTTTCATTTCAATTCCCCTAGTTGCGATAGATGTTCCTAGTTTGTGATTGGCACCGATGCGCCATGTCTGGCGTGGATGCACCTCACCTCTGAGCCGGTTCGCCGAGCCTGTCCCGCTGCGTAACCCTGCGCGATTCACCGGTCGCGCAGGCAAACGAATAGCTGTGCGGAAGCAACGTTCAACGAAGCCGCCAAATCAAAACTGCTGATAGGTTCGCGACGGCCAGAATCAGCCGGCGCGACCACGGAAAGTGGTCTCGAGAAACTTTTGTGGGCAGGTGGTGTTGTTAGACAGACGTGTAGTTGCGCAGGAAGGTTACAGGAAGTGCGCGCAGTTCATCTCTTTTGCAACAGCAGCGAAGAATCAAGAACGGCGACTTTCGAATACCTGACCTGACATAGTTGCATCATTTCATTTCCGACGACTCTCAGCAGTGCATTTCTAGATACGTGTTCCTTGTCACGTGAAAGTGCGAATTAAATTTAGCGAATGACACTATCACTGCCGCTGATAGTGAAACTGCATGGTCGCGTTTGCTTGCAGCACATGGCCGCTACCCAGAGACATAATAATAGAGGTGCGGAAGAAGAGCGGAACCGAGCGAACGCTGCGCACTCAGGCGAGTGCCATCGATGCTGACGAAGTTGCCAATCGGATTTGCATTGATCTGCGTCACGGCAACATAGCCATAGTCTTGCCCCGGATATAACGCAGCTCAGCCGCGAAGACGCCATGATCAGCTGCAACTCTTGTTACAGCTGTAACGCTGAGGAGGGGCAAGATGCGCGAGCGCACGGCAATGCTGATAGCGATGACGGTTCTGTTGGGCGGCTGTGCATCGCGCTCGATTTCGAATTCCGATTATCCGGAAGACAGCTGGCGTTATGGCGCGACGCCGAGCGCCTATCGCGGCGAGATCGATGACTTCGCTTTGCTGGTGCCGGAGGAGAGCGAGGCAATCAGCGACCAGCAGATCGCCAGGACGCTCGCCGATCATCACGGCGTGCATGCCAGGCTCGGCCAGCCTTTGCTGGTGGTGCAGTCGGGTGCCATCGCGCCCGATGGCGAGATGATCGCCGCCTTGCAACGGCATTTCCCCGTCATCCCCTTCAACGGCCAGCCACCGGCGCAAGTGGAGACCCCGCATGCGGAAACGGTGTCCGTCAATGTCTCGACCACGTCGCCGGCCGCCACGTCGGCGCCACCAAGCCAGGTGAGCGCGAGCTATGCCCGGCGCCTGCGGCTTGCCGCTGCGGAAGGCGGGGCAGCATCCATCTTCGTCTATTGGGGCGTCTTGGAAACGGCGCAGCATAATCAGGTGACGCAGCTCGTCTCCTGGGTGCCGATCATCGGCATGGCGGTACCGGACCAGAGCCAGCAGATGCGCATCCGTCTGAAGGCGGCCTTGATCGACACGGCGAGCGGGCACTGGCAGATGCTGCTGCCGGCACCCATCGCCGATGACAGCTGGAGTTCATCGATGACCCGCCGCGCTGCGGACCAGGATCAGGTCGCCTTGCTGAAGCAACGCGGCTATCAGGCGCTTGCCGAGCAACTGGCGGCCGGGTCCGACTGACGAAGGGGGCCGAGTGACCGCGCCTTGTTGTTTAACGTGGCCCCGGACCATCATGCTTGGGCCGATGGGGATGGTCCGGAGCCACGGTGTCGCCGCCGATCGCCCTGGGGACGTCAGGTTGATCGGCGCTCGAGACGACGGGAAGAGGTTACGGGAGGCGCCGATGCTCAGAGCGCGATCGCTTTTGATGGAAGCGGCATCGCTTCCATCAAAAGCGTGAATCGCCCTCTTCTTATTGAGGAGAGACGGATTCACGTTTTAGACAAAATCGCGAAGCGATTCTGTCTAAAACGATCCGGCTCTAGTGGTAGAAGTAAGGATCGAGCACGCGCACTTCGGTGATCTTATCGGCCGGCAGGCTGTTCTTGGTGGCGACGCGGCGGATCGCTTCCGGATTGGGACCGTCATAGATGCAGAAGGTCTTCTTCTTGTCGGCGCTGACATAGGAATGCACCCAGGTCACGCCGTCGCTCATATTATTGTCGACGACGGTGCGGCAGACCTTGTCGCCGGCATTGTCCATGGGAATGGCGAGACCATTGTTGAAATCGCGTTCGACGAGATAGCGCGGCATATGTCTTCTCCCTGCTTGAAGACCGGATCGATCCGGTACTTGGCAAGGTAGCCGGACCGCGACAGGCCGGCATCGGGAGTTCTCCCTATTTTTTCCGCACCCCACTTTCCCACGACTAGAGCCGGATCGTTTTAGACGGAATCGCTCTGCGATTTTGTCTAAAACGTGAATCCGTCTCTATTCAATAAGATCGAGGGCGATTCACGTTCTTCACGGAAGCAAGCTGCTTCCGTGAAGAACGATCGCGCGCTAACGCGGGAAGATCACGCGTCGCACAAGCTCAGGCGGCGTGCCACCGCCGCTGCCTCGCCGCGCGAGCGCACCTCGAGCTTGCCAAGGATCGAGGAGACATGGTGGTCGACGGTCTTTTCCGAGACGAACAGCCGCCGGGCGATCTCGGCATTGCGGCAACCCTCGATCAGCAGCGACAGCACCTTCAGCTCCCGCGCGGTCAGGCCATGCGGGTTCTGTCGGGTGCGCTCCTGGGCACCACGGGCGATGCCGCGCACCCCGCTGGCCCTGAGTTTGCGGCGGATGATGCCAGAGAGCGCCGCCGCCTGCAGCCGCTCGCAGATCTCCAGCGCCTGACGCAGCCCGGCTTCGTCCTCGCCATCGGCGAGGGCCAGGGCCTGTTCATAGGGGCAGTCGAGCGCCGCCCAGGCTGCCGCCGCCGCTGGTGCATCACCGGCGATCTGCAGGGCGACCGGTGCCGGCAGCGGCACGGCCGGATCGAGCAGGCCACCACCGCGCCACAGCCAGGTCGCCAGCTCGCCATTGCGCCAGGGATCGCTCTCCTGGCTTGCCAGGTCATAGGCCGCGCGCAGCTCATCCATGACCTCGCAGAGCCGGCCTTGCAGCCAGGCGGCCTCGGCCTTGGCGGCGATCACCGGGCCGATGCGCTGCATCTCATTGGCGATGCGGGCGAGATCGCTGGCTTCATCGAGCGGCGTTTCCACATCGGGATCGCCGCGCCGCGCCCGCAGCAGGCCGATCACGGTCAGCGCCGGGATCTTGGAGACGGCGGCGATGCAGGGATGCTGGATGATGGTATGGGCGTCATCCGCCGCCTGGTCCCAATCGCCGCGCGCCAAAGCCGCGACGGCGCGGAAGGCGCGCATGTAGCGGCCCCAGGAATCGAGATCGTGATCTTCGCAATAGGCCATGCCGGCGGCGAGATGCCGGGCAGCCGCGGCCAGATCACGCCGCCGCACAGCAGTGCTGGCGAGATTGGTATGAGCGCGGGCGGCATGTTCCTGGAAGCCGTCCTCGAGCGCGATCGCCAGGCTGCGCTGCAAATCTTGGAGACCGTTGAGGCCCGGCCGCATCATCTTCGCGGTGCCCACATTGTTGAGAGCATGAGCGAGGATCTCCCGGTCGCCCAGCACGCTGGCGAGATCGATCGCGCGCTGGCCCCAGGCGAGGGCCTGTTCGACATCGTCGGCGAGCATATGGAGCTGCGCCTGATTGCTATAGGCCATGGCGAGCTCGCGGCCGGGCGGCAGCTCCGAGAGGATCGTCACCGCCTGGGCAGCATAATCCTCGGTCTGCTGGCGCCTGCCATTGAACCAGGAGAGACGCGACAGCCAGCGCAGATTGTCGCCTTCCTTGAGCCGGTCGCCGGCATCCTGGCGCAAGGCCAGGGCTGCTTCGCGGGCGGCGATGGCGTCATCAACCTGGCCGGTCAGATAGCATTCATAGGAGAGATGCTCGAGGAGATCGGCGCGGCTGGTCACCGGCAGGCTGCCGGCATAGCGGCCGGCAGTGGCGTAATGCGCTGCTGCCTGGCGATGGGCGCCCAGCGCTGCCGCCTGTTCGGCTGCCAGCGGGGCAAAGGTCAGCACCGCTGCACCGTCCTGCGCCTGATCGGCATGATGGACGATCCGCGCCATGGTGATGTCGGCGGGCGCGGTCTCGCCAGGGAAGGCCTGGCTGGGCGAAATCCCGCCGGCGCTATGCGCCAGCAATTCCTCCAGGATACAGGCATGCAGCGCCCGGCGCTGCGCCTGCGGCAGATGCTCCTCGACGGCGCGCCGCGCGAGTTCATGGCGGAAGGCCAGCGCACCATCCGGCAGCATCTCCATGCCGATGGCGCAGCATTCCTCGATCGCGGCACTGGCTTCGATCGGGTCGCCCCAGCCTTGGCCCGCATGATCAAGCACCGCCCGGTCCAGCAGCCAGCGTTCCGCCTTGCCGGGAATCAGCGCCGCCAGATGGGTGAGGGTGGCCGCCGTCGGCGACAGCCGCGCCATGCGGGCGATGACGGCATCGCGCACGGTCGCCGGCACGGTGTCATTGGCGACGGCGAGAGCCTCGGTGACGAAGAAGGGATTGCCGCCGGTCAGGTCGTGCAGGCCGGTAAAGGGCCGGCCCGCGGCGCGGGCAAGATGGGCGACGGCGCAGGCGCTCAGGGGCGGCAGCTGCAGGCGCTGCACGACGGTGGCCGGGAGATCGCCGAACACCGAGCGCAGCGGATGGCGCATGCCGACCTCATCGTCGCGGTACGAGAGGATCATCATCACCGGCAGGCGTTGCAGGCGCCGGCCGAGGAACTTGATGAGATCGAGCGTCGCCTCATCGGCCCAATGCACGTCTTCGAAGATCAGCACGATCGGCCGATCGGCGGTGGCGAGATGATCGATCGCGGCATTGAAGACGGCATCGCGCTGGGTGGCGCCGGCGATCGCCGCGGCGAAATCGCCGCCGGCCTGCCGGGCGATGTCATGCAACGGCGCCAAAGGATGCGGCGTGAACAGCGCCTCGCAATAGCCCCAGAGCACCTGGGCCGCGCGTACCTGGACCGCGCGCACTTGGGCCGCGCCCATCGCGCCAGGCTTGTCGCCGCTTTTTTCCACCAGGCAATCCTGCCCAGGGCAATCCTGCTCACCGGCGAATTGCTTCAGCAGGCTGGTCTTGCCGATGCCCGCTTCACCGGCCACCAGCACGACGCAGCCGCCTTGGCCGGCGGCGACCGGTGCCAGCCAGTCGCGCAAGTCCTCAAGATGGGTTTCCCGTTCCAACAGATACATTCAAGACATACTCCCCACACCGCCACGGTCGCTCCCGCGAGGGCGACCTGACAGGGACGCAACCTGCCGAAGGGCCTTCGTCCTGGCCCTGTGTCACACCACTTCGATTCTCGTGCGGCCCATATTCAACGGGATTGGGGGGCGGGTTAGGCTGCCGTCTCTCCCCAAAAGCTCAGAGGGCAAATCACGGCCGGTCGTATCGCCCTCACGACAGCCGTTGCGCTCCAGTGCATACGCGCAGCCCATCTTAGCAAGATCGGCGGTGGGGAGACTACGACCACGGAAAATAAATTCCGCAAAAACGCCAAAAAGAATGAACATTCGACGGTTGCAGCCCGGAAACGGCCGGACCTATCGGTAGGAGTGTGGGGTTTCGAAATTTTCCTGCGTCTAGTCCAGATTTTGACCCCGACGGAGCGGTGGCCCCATACCAGTTGCCGGCAGTACGGGATCGCGAGCCGCGGCGATCACCGCGTCGGGGACGGGGTGCCGTGCCAATCCGCCCCTTGAGACAGCGGCATCGGCTGACAATTTTTGCATTGCAGCATAAAATGCGCTGGCGGTCAGATTGCTGTCAGATAGGGCCGTTACATAGCGAAGGGTTCTCCGGCCAGCGGGGAGCCTGCGACCATGTGACTGACCGGCAGCGGCGCCGGAAACTGCCCCGACGGGCGTTTGAAATCCGCGGACGTTTGAAGATGACCCGCGTGGGGTGGGCGGCCGATCCGCAAGGCAGGGCAGGCAAGCCATGCATGCGGGCGGTCACATGAGAGAGCTTTCGAGGAGATATCGGTATGCAGCATGGCGTGACATCGGTGAAACAGCGCCTGACCGGCCGCTACAACCTGGGTGCCCGCGGCCTGCACTGGGTCGTCGCTTTGGCGATCGGCGGCATGTATCTCACCGACCAGGCGCGCGGCTTCTATGAGCGCGGCGCGCCGGAGCGCGACTGGTGGCTTGGCATCCATGCCTCGCTCGGCATCACCATCCTGGCACTGACCTTGGTGCGGCTGTCCTGGCGCTTCATCAATGGCGCACCGGAAGCGGTGCCGGCGTCGTGGCTGATGCATCTCGGCGCCAAGCTCGGCCATCTGGCGCTCTATGGTTTCACCTTCTGCCTGCCGCTGAGCGGTTTCCTGCGTTATGCCAGCAGTGGCCGCGACATCACGCTCTTCGGCAATACCATCGCTTCACCCTTCGGCCAGAATGAGATGCTGCACAATCTCGGCGATCTGTTCCATAACGGTGCCTGGACCAACCTGCTGCTGGCCCTCATCGGCCTGCATGTGGCGGCAGCGCTCTATCACCAGTTCATCCTCAAGGACGGCACGCTGCGCCGCATGGCCTGATCACCAACGTATCTCACGCGTGGCGATCTCACCCGTTTGGATGAGGCCGCGGCATCAGGGTACCCTTACCTGCGCCGACGATATCGCATCGTTGGGCCACCATCCGGTTCCGTGCTAGGATTTCAGCGGTTTCAGTGCGCCGCCGACATGTCGTGACATTTCCGGCGACGCCGCCTGCATTGCGATGTGGGTGCCATGACCGACGCGACATCTGGACAGAATGCGGCCTTCGGAACGAATGCCGCCGGCATCACGCCGGTCGGCCTGCTCGATGTTGAGCATTTCATCACCCTTGACCGCCAGTCGATCCGCCTGCAATTCGCCCTTGGCATCATCCTACTGAGCGTCGGCACGCTCGGCATCTTCGGCGCCTTCGCCCATCTCGCCGATCCGGATCCCGGCGTTGATCTGGGGATCGGCGCAGCGAATAGCGCGGGAAATGGCTTCGCGAATTTCGACACCATCTCCAAATGCGTCGGCCTCGTCATCAATCTCGCCGGCCTCTTTCCCTTCAACAATTGCTGGTCGCGCTGGGAGCGGATCAGGACCCTGCGCGCCATCCAGCACAACCCATCCATCCTCGACACCTCGGTGCGCAACGACCTGATCCGCAAGCTCTACGCCAAGTTCCTCGGCGTTTCGTGAAAGGCCGCCGCGTGAAAGGCCCTGCATAAAAGGCCCCGTATGAAAGGATAATCCATGACCGCCGGATATCCGCTGACCATCGACGACGTCAACCGGCGCATCGAGCGCGGCCAGCGCAATGCCCTGTTGCGCACCTTCCTGCTCAGCCTCGCCATCGTCGCCGCGGCGGCTTTGCTGCTGGCGGTGACATTGTGGGAGATCGGCAGCGCCACCCGCCAGCTCATCGATGCCAATCAGCGGCTGGCAGCCGCCCAGAGCCAGCTCACTTTGGTCGGCGACCAGATCGCGGCGGCGAATGATGCCAAGACCAAGGCAGAGGCGGAATTGCAGAAGAGCCAGGCGGCGCTCGATGCCGCCACCCAGCAGGCGCAGATGCTGAAAGAGCAGAGCGCGAGCCTCAACGCCCAGGTCGGTGACCTCACCGCGCAGCTCGAGGACACCAAGAAGGCGCTGGCCGAGGCGCTCGACCTCAACAAGCAGGTCTACAAGCTCGATTGGAGCGAGCTGAAGATGATGTACATGACAAACGGTCCGGCGGTCGATGTGCTGGAGGTAGTCAACGATCTCAAGGACCGCACCAGATGGAGCATGAGCAATACGGAAGACAAGGGCTACAACTCGCCGGGCTTCGCCGCCTTGGTGCTGCAGAAGCTCAGCCGCCTGCCGGAAGGCGGGCTCGCCAGCCTGCCGCGCGACAGCGGCCCGCCCAATATCGGCGACATCGTCACCTATGAAGGCGGCTATCACATGTTCTATTT
>DATMUQ010000181.1:0-8693 GCA_035563795.1 Terriglobales bacterium
GCCTCGCTGCCGAGGCGATCGATCTCGGCCGGCTGCTGCTGCAGCTGATGCCCGACGAGCCGGAGGGGCTTGGTCTCGTGGCGCTGATGCTGTTCAGTGCTGCGCGGCGGCAGGCAAGGCGCGATGCCGCCGGCAATTACGTCCCGCTCTCGGAACAGGATGTCGGCCGCTGGTCGCTGCCGCTGATCGCCGAGGCGAATGACCTCCTGCGCCGCGCCGAGCGCCAGGAGCAGCTCGGCCGCTACCAGCTCGAAGCGGTCATCCAATCGCTCCATTGTGCCCGCGCCTTCACCGGTGTCACAGATTGGCAGGCGATCGCCTGGGTCTATGACGCGTTGGTGACCATTGCCCCCAGCATCGGCGCCCTGGTCAGCCGCGCCGCCGCCCAGGCCGAGGCGCAGGATGCAGCGGCCGGCTGGGCCGCGCTGCAGGCGATCCCGGCCGATCTCATCAGCGGCTATCAGCCCTATTGGGCGGTGGCGGCACATCTGCTGACCTGTCTACAGCGCCAGGACGAGGCGGGCGACGCCTATGCCCGCGCCATCGAGCTGGCCCATGATCCGGCTGAAAGACGGTTCCTCGCCAAGCGGGCGGCGGCGCTGGCGGGAAATCAGGGATCTTCCTGATTTTGACCGTGATCGAATGATGTGACGGTCATCGAACAACACGACCATTTGCCCTGCAATTAACGTCGACGGCCCCACCCCCTTTGCATTGCAATTGATGGACGAACTCGCCTAGGCTCGCCGGGACGGCAGGAGGGATGCGACCGCTTCTCGCCTGCCATGCCCTCTGATCTCGCTGCAAGCGCTACGCCTGTCTTGCGGCCGCTTATGGAGTACCGCCCATGAAAGCTTCCGATCTTCTCGTCCGCTGCCTCGAGCTCGAAGGCGTCAAATACATCTTCGGCGTGCCCGGCGAGGAAAATGCCGATTTCATGATGTCGCTGCAGAAATCCTCGATCCAGTTCGTGCTGACCCGGCATGAGCAGGGTGCCGCTTTCATGGCGGAGGTGCATGGGCGCCTGACCGGCGAGCCTGCCGTCTGCCTCGGCACTCTGGGGCCGGGCGCCACCAATCTCATCACCGGCGTCGCCGATGCCAATATGGACCGCGCACCGGTGCTGGTGATCACCGGCCAGGGCAGCACCAACCGCCAGCACAAGGAAAGCCACCAGATCATGGATGTGGTGGAGATGTACCGGCCGGTGACGAAATGGGCCGAGAGCATCCGCCATCCCGATGCGATTCCGGAAATGGTGCGGAAGGCGATCCGCCTGACGCGCTCGGAAAAGCCCGGCGCCGTGCTGCTGGAACTGGCCGAAGACATCGCCAAGATGGAGACCAATGCCAGCCCCATCGTGCCGCATCGCTATCGCCGCCCGCAGGCCGATGAGAAGAGCCTGACCGAAGCGGTCGAGCTCGTTCGCAACGCTAAGCAGCCGGTCATCATCGCCGGCAACGGCCTGATGCGCCGTCGCGCCACGCCGCAATTGCGCCGCTTTGTCGAAGCGACCGGGATTGGCGTCATCAGCACCTTCATGGGCAAGGGCGCCGTCGACCGTCATTCGCCGTATTGTCTCTACACCATCGGCCTGCAGCAGAAGGACTTCCCGGCCTTCGCGGTGGAGGAGGCCGATCTCGTCATCACCATCGGCTATGACCTGGTCGAATATCCGCCGCGTTTGTGGAACCCCAAGGGCGACAAAAAGATCATCGACATCGATACCCTGCCGGCGGAAATCGACGGCCAGTACCAGGCCCATGTCGAGCTGACCGGCGAGCTTGCCACCAATCTCTCGCTGCTGACGGACAGCCTGGCCGCGATCGGTCTCGAACGCTATGACCTGCCGCGCCAGCAATATTGGCGCCAGCAGATGATGACCGATCTCGCCGCCCATAAGGATGACGCCACCGAAGGCAGCATCCGGCCGCAGAAGGTGCTGTGGGATGTGCGCGAGGCCTTGGGGCCGAAGGATGTGCTCCTGAGCGGTGTCGGCGCTCATAAGATGTGGATCGCCCGCTATTATCACTGCGACGAGCCCAATACCTGCCTCATCCCCAACGGCTTCTGTTCCATGGGCCTGCCGCTGCCGGGCGCCATCGCCGCCCATCTGGTGCAGCCGGAAAACAAGATCTTCGCCATCTGCGGCGATGGCGACTTCATGATGAATGTGCAGGAGATGGAAACCGCGCGGCGTCTCAATTCCGATATCACCGTCATGGTCTGGGAAGATGGCGGCTATGGCCTCATCGCCTGGAAGCAGGACAATGAATTCGGCAAGCACACCGATCTCGGCTTCGGCAACCCCAACTGGCTCGACCTCGCCAAGGCCTTCGGCTGGCAGGGGCAGCATGTGAAGAATGCCAAGGACCTGGCACCGGCCTTGCGCAAGGCGATCGACCACAAGGGCCCGTCGCTGATCGTGCTGCCGATCGACTACCGCGAGAATCCCAAGCTCACCAAGCGGCTCGGCGAGATTGCCGTGACGATTTGAGGCATTTGCCTTTCAATTAAGAATACTGTTGGGGGATCATGTATCGCTTGCTCTGTGCGACCGCAATTGCGGCCGTCTTTGTTACTCTTTCGCCCAAGGCCCATGCAGCCAGCTTTGATTGCGGCAAGGCGGGCACGGATTTTGAGAAAGCGATTTGCGTTAATTCCGGGTTGTCCGATTTGGACGGGCAGCTCAGCACCAAATATAACGACGCACTGAAAAAATTGTCACCGGATGGGCAATCTACCTTGCGCGACGGTGAGAAAGAATGGCTGCATTTCGTGCGGGCCGTTTGTCTTGCTCGTCCTGTAGGTGAAGGACGAACCGATTGCTTGCAGTTGAAATACAGCGACCGTCTCTCTGCTTTGGACGCGGCCGCTCTGCAGATCGGCGGTTATACCTTCTCCCGGATAGACCACTATGCGAGCCAGCCGGCTTCGCTGGACAAGAGTGAAGACCACCGGCCATTTGAGACGCAGGTCTCTTATCCTTATATCGATAATGCAAAAACACCGGAGGCAAAGGGCTTCAATCAGGCGGCTCTCGATTTGTCGCACAAGAAAATCGACAGCAACGGCTATTGCGATAGCAGCCCGGCTGACATATCCACTGATTTCAGGATCGAGCCTGTCGGTTCCTCTCTTGTTATCATTGAGAGGAATTTGACATGGTATTGCCACGGCAGCCCGCATGGAGATGCTAACCCGCCTGAGCGGCACAGCTATCTGTTGTCGCCGACATTTCATGAACTTGCAACCAACGACATTTTTGCCGCTGATAAGCCCTGGCAGGATGCACTGACCGACGGCATCTTGGGCGTCATATCCCAGCAGACGACGGATATGTCGCCGAAGCCGAATGTAGATCGGGAAGAGATCAAGCAATTGGTCGTTGATCCCAAAAATTGGCAACTTTCGGCTGAGGGCATCAGCATGTCCATGCCCACCGGCGACTGGTTCGGCCCTTTTGGCAGCCGAACGGACATCCTGGTGAAATGGGAAGATCTACGGCCCGTTCTCGCAGCGCATGCACCAATCTTGAATTGACGGTTCCATCTGGAACACCGAAGCGGCGCTCATCCACCTGTATGTCCCGCCATCCTTTCGTATGATTGGACCAAAGCGATGAGCTGGCCTAGGATGCTGTCATGTCATCGCCCGCAGATGATGTATCGGCCGCGGGGCGCGCAGCGGTGATTGCGTGTCTCCCGGCCGATTGACCTGGTTTCAGGTCTGCGAAAAGAGGATCGCAATCAGCCGACGGAGGTCCAGATGGCCACGCGCCGCGACGTTCCCGGGATCAAGACCTATGACAATCCGGCCGGCGGCTGGGGTGCCTTGCGCGCCACCGCCAAGGCCGTGCAGGAGCAGATGGACCTGACGGAAGCGCCGCTGCTTCTGCTGCGCACCAACCAGCCCGAGGGCTTCGACTGCCCCGGCTGCGCCTGGCCCGACAAGGATCACAAATCGACCTTCCGCTTCTGCGAGAACGGCGCCAAGGCTGTTACCTGGGAAGCGACCAGCAAACGGGTGACGCCGGAATTCTTCGCCAGCAACTCTGTCACCTCGCTGCTGAAATGGAGCGATTACGAGCTGGAGGACCAGGGGCGGCTGACCCATCCCATGGTCTATGACAAGGCCAGCGACCACTATCAGCCGATTGGCTGGGATGCCGCCTTTGCCCGCATCGGCGAGGTGTTGCGAGCCTTGCCCGACCCGAACATGGCGGAATTCTATACCTCGGGCCGCGCCTCCAACGAGGCGGCGTTTCTGTTCCAGCTTTTCGCCCGCGAATACGGCACCAATAATTTTCCCGACTGCTCGAATATGTGCCATGAGGCGACCAGTGTCGGCCTGCCGCAATCGATCGGCATCGGCAAGGGCACGGTCTCGCTGGAGGATTTCGACCATTGCGACCTCATCATCGCCATGGGCCACAATCCCGGCACCAATCATCCGCGCATGATGGGCACCTTGCATGATTGCGCGCGCCGCGGCGTGCCGATTCTGGTCTTCAATCCGCTGAAGGAGCGGGCGCTGGAACGCTTCGCCGATCCCCAGGATCCGCTGGAGATGATGACGCTGAGCTCGACCCGGATCGCCTCCACCTATTACCAGGTGAAGGTCGGTGGCGATGCGGCGGCACTCAAGGGCATCATGAAGGCGCTGCTGGCGCTCGACGATGCGGCCGGCGGGGAATCGGGGGCCGGCGAAGCGAGCGGCAAGGGCGTCATCGATCACGCCTTCATCCGCCAGCATACCAATGGCTTCGCGGCCTTCATCGATGATCTGCGCCGCACCGAGTGGACGGCGATCGAAGCGGTCTCGGGCCTGCCGCGTGCCGCCCTGGAATCGGTGGCGCAGGCCTATGCGGAATCGAAGGCGACCATCGTCAGCTATGGCATGGGCATCACCCAGCACAGCACGGGAACGCAGAACGTCCAGCAGATCGCCAATCTGCTGTTGCTGCGCGGCAATTTCGGCAAGCCGGGCGCCGGCATCTGCCCTCTGCGCGGCCATTCCAATGTCCAGGGTGACCGCACGGTCGGCATCACCGAGAAACCTTCCGCCGATATGCTGGCGCGGATCGAAAAGCGCTACGGCTTCACGCCGCCCAGCGCCCATGGCCATGATGCCGTCAGGGCCTTGCAGGCGATCATCGACGGGCGTTCCAAGGCGCTAATCGCACTTGGCGGCAATCTGGTCGTTGCCATGTCGGATCCGGAGAAATGCTTCCCGGCGATGAAGGCGCTCGATCTCACCGTGCATCTCGGCACCAAGCTCAACCGCTCGCATCTCCTCGTCGGCAAGGAATCGATCCTGCTGCCGGTGCTGGGGCGCACCGAGCGGGACATGCAGGCCGGCGGACCGCAATCGGTGACGGTCGAGGATTCGATGTCGATGGTACATGCCTCGCGCGGCAAGCTGACACCGGCCTCGGAATATCTGCGCTCGGAACCGGCGATCATCGCCGGCATGGCAAAAGCGACCCTGCCGCAAAGCAAGGTGCAATGGGCGGATATGATCGCCGATTACGATCATATCCGCGACGGCATCGAGGCGGTGTTCCCGGAATTTGCCGATTACAACGCCCGCATCCGCCAGCCCGGTGGCTTCCGTTTGCCGCTGCCGCCGACCGAGCGGGTATGGAAGACGGAATCGGGCAAGGCCGAGTTCTTCATCTTCGGCGGGCTCGCCGAGGATCCGGTGACGGCGGCCAAGGATGTGCTGAAGCTGACGACGATCCGCAGCCATGACCAGTACAACACGACGATCTATGGCCTCGATGATCGCTATCGCGGCGTCTTCGGCCGGCGCGATGTCATCTTCATGAACGCGGCCGATCTCACCGCACGCCAGCTCGAGCATGGCGACAAGGTGGATATCGAGACGGCTTTGCCCGGCGGGCGCCGCCTGCGCTTGCCTGGCCTGACGGCCATCGCCCATGACATCGCGGCGGGCTCGGTCGCCGCCTATTATCCGGAAGCGAACAGCCTGGTGCCGCTGGATTATCATGATCCCGAAAGCGGCACGCCGTCCTATAAGTCGGTTCCGGTGCGGATCTCGCGGGCCCCTGGTTGAGTGCCAGATCCGGGTGACTGGTGCCTGCTGGTCAAAGCCGGATGTCTCGGTTAAAGTCCAGCCGCCGCAAAGACCGGTAACGGCAAGCGGCGGTGGCGGCGTATTGATCGGGACGGGTCATGAGCGACAATCAGAGCATCGGCGAAACCAATCTGGCAGCCTTGCTGCGGGGCATGCGCCCGGTCCTGCGTGACGGCATCTATGTCTTCGTCACCCTGCCGCCGGGCTCCGACCGGCTGCGCATCGAACCCCTGATGAGCTTCCGCGAGGCGGAAGGCCTCACCATGATCGTCACCGAGGAAGAGGCGGAGGCCTTCGGCCTCGACCCCGTCTTCCGCTCGCGCATGATCACCCTCGATGTGCATTCCTCGCTGGAGGCGGTCGGCTTCCTCGCCGTCATCACCAGCCATCTGGCCGCCGCCGGCATGGGCTGCAATCCCGTCTCCGCCTTCTATCACGACCACCTCTTCGTCCCCGTCGACCGCGCCGAGGAAGCGCTCGAGATCCTGGAAGCGCTCGCCGCGAAGGCTTGAGATTTCTTGACGCGTCTCTAGGCGTTGGAGCTGTATCCGCCCCTCACCCTGTCCCTCTCCCACAAGGGGAGAGGGGACGCTGTCGCTGGTGACGTTCACACCGATAGAAATATTGAGAGCAAGTTTAAGAGCTGCAGGCTGTCCTGATGAGCATCAGCGTCGCGCGCACTCGGTTTTAATGCGACCACCGGTAGGCGTCGCCCGGCAAAGCAGCGTTCCCTCTCCCCTTGTGGGAGAGGGACAGGGTGAGGGGGCTGTTGATGACCCTTGCGGATATTTCCCAGTCGTCATGCCCGGATTTGACCAGGTGGCGGAGGTCGACATTCGTCGGCTGGGTATCCATGTTGGCATCACATTCGATGTCCGCCATGGACCCTCGGATCAAGTCCGAGGGTGACAGAAGGAAGCGGCGGCGCGGACTAGTGTCTCACTCCGCCGCCTGAATCACCGTGTCCTCCCGACTGACACCAAGTTGCCCCAGCACGTGATCGCGCAGGCGCAAGAAGGCGGCATCGGAGCGGTTGCGGCTGTCATCGCCGGCATGCGGCAGGATAACCGGCAGGATGCCGGCGATGCGGCCGGGATGCGGCTGCATGATGACGATGCGGTCACCGAGATAGACCGCCTCATCGACGTCATGCGTCACCAGGATCGCGGTGATGCCTTCGTGCCGAACGATGCGCTTCAATTCGTCTTGGAGACGCAGCCGTGTCAAGGCGTCCAGCGCTCCCAAGGGTTCGTCGAGTAGCAGGAAGCGCGGCCGGTTGACGAGGGCGCGGGCGATGGCGACGCGTTGCTGCATGCCGCCGGAGAGCTGCGCCGGATAGGCCTCGGCGAATTTCTCCAGGCCGACGAGTTCCAGATGCGCGCGCACGGTGTCGCGCTTCTGGCGCGGGCTCAACTTGCTGCGGCGGAGCGCCACGGCGACATTCGCCTCGACGCTGAGCCAGGGCAGCAGGCGGTGCTCCTGGAAGACGATGCCGCGATCGAGGCCGGGCCGCTTGACCTTCTCGCCGTCAAGCAAGATCGAGCCCTCATAGGCGCGGTCGAGGCCGAGGATCAGCCGCAGCAGGGTCGACTTGCCGCAACCGGAGGCGCCGACGATGCTGAGGAACTCGCCTTCCTGGATGTCGAGCGAGATATCCGATAGGGCCTGGACCCGGCGGCCGGCCACATCGAAATGCTTGCTGACACGGGCGAGCGACAGCACGGTGCTCCGCTCGGCGCTCGCCGCAGCCTCGAAAACGGGCAGGTCTTCGACCGCGTGGAGATGCGGCGCGTGATGTAGTTCGGTCATGATGTCCTCCGTCGCAGCAACAGGGTTTCGCTTAATCCGGCAAGGGTGTTGAAGGCGGCACCGACCAGGCCGAGCAGCAGGATGGTGAGCAGCACCAGATCCATCTGGAAGAGCTGGCGGCCCTGCATCATCACGCCGCCGATACCGGGCGCGATGGTCATGAAGAGCTCAGCGCCGATGGTCGCCTGCCAGGCATAGATGAGGGCTGCCTTGAGGCCAGTGAAGATGGCGGGCAGGATCGCCGGGATGCCGACGAAGCGCAGGAAGTCGAGCCGGCTGAAGGTCAGCACGGCGGCGAGCTCCTTGAAGCGGTCGGGAATTTCCTGCACGCCGCGCCAGGTATTGATCAGGCTCGGCTGAAATGCGGCCAACGCGATGAAGGCGATCTTGCCGGGCTCGCCGGCGCCGAACCAGACGGCGATCAGCGGCACCCAGGCGAAGAGGGCGATCTGCCGGTGCACCCGCAAGGTCGGGCCGAAGATCGCTTGCGCCGGGCGCAGGAAGCCAAGCAGCAGGCCGCTCGCCGTGCCGATCAGGGCGCCGATGGCGAAGCCGGCGAGATCGCGGCCGAGGCTGGCGAGGAGGGCGGTGACGAAATCGCCGTTGCGGCTTTCGGTCCAGCCGCGGGCGATCACATCTTCCAGCGATGGCAACAGATGCGGATCGACCAGGCTGAGGCGCATGCTGGCCTCCCAGGCCGCCAGCAACAGCAGCGGCAAGGCAATGGCACGCCAGATGCGGGCGAGGCGGGATTTGATCTGGCTGCTCATGCTGCCACCTTCCAG
>DATMUQ010000182.1:0-14354 GCA_035563795.1 Terriglobales bacterium
CCCCCGCCGGTCTTTGCCGGGCGAGTCTGCCGGCCGCGTTCTTCTGACATGTCTCGCCCTTTCGAATTGGCTCCGGTCTTCCCGCAGGTTGTAGAAAACCGCCCGCTTCCAGGCAAGACCGCCCGGGTGCCAGCCTGACGGCGATCGCGGTCGGTCGCCGCCGCCTAAGCCGATGTCGCCGCTGCTCTTGACCGGGGCGGCAAAACCGCTGTCTATCCGGTCGGGCAGGTTGTTGGGTACAGGCAGTTGGATGCGGAGGCGGTTTCCTTGGTCACCATGACGGATCATCTGGCGCGGATTGGCGAGTTGGCGCGGGATCTCCTGCCGCGCTACGGCTTTTCGCCGCGCGCCCAGGCGACCCTGATCAACCATTCGGAAAATGCCACCTACCGGATCGACGATCCGGAACAGGCGGCGCCGGCGATCCTGCGCATCCACCGCCGCGGCTATCACACCAAGCAGGCGATCCGCTCCGAACTGCACTGGCTGGAGGCCCTGGGCCGCCATGAGGGCATCGTCACCGCGCGCGCCATCCCGGCGCGCGATGGCAGCCTGATCCAGAGCGTGAGCAGCGCCCGTTTGCCGGAGCCGCGCCATGCGGCGATGTTCACTTTCCTCAGCGGTGTGGAGCCGAGCGAGGACGATCTCATCGGGCCTTTCGAGCGCCTGGGGACGGTCAGCGCCCATATGCATGACCAGGCCCGCAACTGGACCTTGCCCGACGGCTTTACCCGGCAGGTCTGGGATCATGACGGTGCCTTGGGGCAGCGCTCGATCTGGGGGCGATGGCAGAACGGCATCGGCGTGACGCCGGCGCGTGAGCAGCTCTTCGCGCGTCTTTCCGAGACCATCCACCGGCGCCTGGAACAGTTCGGTCGCGCGCGCAACCGCTTCGGCCTCGTCCATGCCGATATCCGCCTCGCCAATCTCCTGGTCGAGGACGACGTCACCAAGGTCATCGATTTCGACGATTGCGGCTTCGGCTGGTTCCTCTATGACATCGGCACGGCGCTCAGTTTCATCGAACATCGGCCGGATGTACCCGAGCTGGTTGCTGCCTGGCTGCGCGGCTACCGCAAGGTCGCGCAATTGAGCGCCGCCGATGAAGCGGAGATTCCCACCTTCATCATGCTGCGTCGCCTGCTGCTGGTGGCCTGGATCGGCTCGCATCACGAGACCGATCTCGCGCAGAGCATGGGCGCTGCCTATACGGCAGGCAGTTGCGATCTCGCCGAAGCCTATCTCAGCAAGTTTGGTTGATCATCCGGTCAAGATCCGGTTGAAATCCCGGTTGAACCGGCAATGACTTGTTCACCTTCTGGGCACATGCTACCGATTCGAGGGTAAGAACGAATGGGGCAGGGGTGAAGCAAGCCGAATTGGCGAAGCAGAAACGGCGGATCTGGTGGGCGGCTCCGGCCCTCGCTGTCGCCTCGATCTGCTGGGGTGTCGCCGTGCCGCTCAGCAAAAAAGCCGTCACCGCCTTGCCGCCGGTGACACTCATTTCCCTGCAGCTGCTGGTCAGCATCATCGTGCTCTGGGGGGCCTTGCTGGTATTCCGCCGGCCGGCCGCCATCGATCATCGCGGCCCGATCAGCCGCAGTGACCTTTACAAAGCTTGTTTCAGCGGTGTGTTGCAGCCAGGTGCCACTTTTCTGCTGGTGACCATCGGTCTGTTGCTGACCAGTGCCAGCGAAGTGGTGCTGCTCGATGCCAGCGAACCCATCCTCATCATCATCCTGGCGGCGCTGCTGCTGAAGGAGCGCATTTCCCTCTTTCAGTTGATCTGTGCCTGTGCCGCACTCGGCGGTGCCGTGCTCGTCATCCTGCCGCAGATCGATGGCCTGGCCTTGTCCTGGCATGGCCTGATCGGCGATCTCCTGGTCATGGCCGGCCTCTGTGTCGCCGCCTTCTATGTGATCATGAGCCGTCGGCTCATATCCGCATATGACGGCTTGCATCTCGCCGCCATCCAGCAAAGTGCTGCCTTTGTCTTTGCCATCGCGGTCCTGGTGCTCGCGACGCTCTTCGGCCTACAGCCGCTTGGCATCTCGGTTATCACGCCGGAGGTGGCCGGTATCGTCGCACTCTCGGGCATCCTGCAATTCGCCTTGCCCTTCTGGCTCTATCTGCGGGCACTCGAACATATGCGCGCCTCGATCACCGCCTTGTTCCTGCCATTGATCCCCCTTAGCGGCGTCATCGTCGCTTATGTCATGCTGGGTGAAAGGCTGGATATCGGACAGGCAGTCGGCGCTGCGCTGATCGTTCTTGCCGTCCTTGCCGCGACCATGGGTGGCAAGACAGCGCATTGAGGCGCATGAAAGAAACCCGCCTGGGCGTGGCGGGTTTCCCTCACATGCGGATCAATCAGGCATGACTTGCATGAAGTCCTGCCCTATGTCTTCCAAGCACCCGCATGATGCCGAGAATCATGAGCGCCGCTGCGAACAGATAAAGCGAGGCGGGCAGAGGCACGGCGGCGACCTGGGTCGAGCCGAAAGTGATCTGCTTCAATTCCTTGAAGCCGGCGGAGATCAGCTCGATCGATTTGATGGCACCGAAGTCGTTGGGGAAAGCGAGATCGAGTACGATCCCCAGCGGGCCGAAATTGGTATTGGCCTTGAGATCGTCGAAGGTAAAGATCTGGGTTGGATCGCCCAGCGAGTCGTTGACCTTCAGCGTCACACCGCCATCGGCAAGCAATTGCCCGCGAAAAAAGAAGCTGTTGAATTGTGAGCTGTTGGTCGGCGTGAAGGTGACATCCGTGAGGGTCGCTCCGCTCGCCGGCTTGATCGCGCCAAAGCCGGCACCGGTATCGATGTTGGCGTCGGTGTGAACGTTGACCGTGGAACCGCCATGCTGGCTGCCGACACTGCCGGTGAAAAAGGAGACATCCTTGTTGGCAGAGCCGTCATAGAATTTCAGCTCACCATTCGGCACGGTATCGGTCGCTATATAAGCCGCATTGGCTGCGCTCGAAAGCGAACACAAAGCAGCTATGCCAAGGCTGGCGATCAGCCCCATCAACCCGTTTCTCATCAGAAACCTCCGCAATAAATATGCGAGCGAGTTCCTGCTTCACGCTCACCACAAACACACAAATTGACCGCGCGATGACCGCTCTCCAGCATCGACATCAAAATGCCGACGCGGCCAGGCGCTCCGATTTAGTGCCGCAGATGGCGACTGTGTTGTTGTGAGAAAGGCGTGATTATTCGGCAATTGTTGGTACCGGCTGGGACCATTCTGCGATGCTGGTCACGAGCGTGTGAAGAGCCGGAATAGCGCGGATGAGTATCTCGTTGTCGACTCCGACTTCACACCGGCGTTGTCTCACTCGCAGCTCGCTTCGCTTATTTTTCGGCGAATTCTCGCGACGGTTCTCGGTGCGATTCTATTGATGCGACTCAGCGCTTTTGGTGACCTGCTGCGAGCGTCATATCGAGATACCGATAGAGCTGATTGCGCGCGAGATCGCGGTCAATACCGCCTTGTTCCAGACCGAGGCGCAGCCAGAGCCCATCGATCAGGCTGGTAATGCCATAAGCGGTCGCCTCGGCTTCCGCCGCCGGCAATAGATACCGCAATCCGGAGATCAGATTGCTGTGCATGCGAGCGTGGATCGCGCGCTGCAGCCGGGCATATTCGCGATTGCGGGGTACCTCGGCGCAGAAGGCGAGCCAGGCATGGCAGATTTCCGGCCGGAAGAAGTCCGCAGCGAAATTTCCATCGATGACGGCCTCGACGCGGCCTCGTGGCGAAGTGGCAAGCTTCAGCCGCCGGGAGACTTCATCACGCAAGGCGGCATTGGCGCGGCGCATCGCCGCCTCCATCAGCTCGTCCTTGTTGGTGAAGTAATGCAGGACGATGCCCTTGGAGACGCCGGCGATCTCCGCCACCCGCGCCAAGGTGGTACCCGCCGCCCCCCATTGCTGCAGTGCCTGCCAGGCTGCTTCCGTCAGTTCGGCCCGGCGAATCGCCTCGATGCTCTGTCGCGCCAAGATCCTCTCCCTTTCCTCTTCCTTAGCCGGCCTTGACAGCTTCGATCAACGGGGCAATAAATTGACCATTAGGACAATAAATAGATCAACTGGTCAATAAATGGACCAATCGGTCAGAAAATGCCTTGAAAAACAGGTTTTGGGAGGAAGGAAATGATCAATAATTGTGGCCGGCGCATCGGCCTATCGCTTCTGGCACTCAGCATGGCAGTGGGTGTGACGACCGGCCTATCGGTCCCGGCCCGGGCAGCGGATCCGACTGCCTGCGCCAAGATCCATATGGCCGAACCGGGCTGGAACGATCTTGCCTTCACGACCGGCGTTGCCTCGGTCCTGCTGAAGGGCCTCGGCTATAGCCCGAAGAGCGACGTGCTCGGCCTCGAGGTCATCTATCAGAGCCTCAAGAACGGCGATCTCAATCTCTTCCTCGGCTATTGGGATCCGGCCATGGTCGATTACTACAAGCCCTATAAGGCCGATGGCTCGGTGGAGACGGTGCATCAGAATCTGACCGGCGCCAAATTCACCTTCGCCGTGCCGCATTATGTCTATGAAGCCGGCGTGCATGACTTCGCCGATCTCGCCAAATATGCCGACAAGTTCGATCACAAAATGTATGGCATCGAGCCCGGCAGCAATCAGATCATGCAGGATATCATCAAGCAGAACGCCTTCGGCCTCGGCGACTGGAAGTTGGTGGAGTCGAGCGAGCAGGGCATGCTGGCGGAAGTGCGGCGTGCCGTTCCCAAGCAGAAATGGGTTCTGTTCCTCGGCTGGGCACCACATCCGATGAATACCGAATTCGCCATGGACTATCTGACCGGCGGCGACAAATATTTCGGCCCCGATTTCGGCGGCGCTACGGTGCATACCCAGGTCCATAAGGGCTTCATGCAGCAATGCCCCAATGTGGCGCAGCTGCTCAATAACCTGACCTTCGATATCCCGACCGAGAATACCGGCATGGGCTATATCATCAATGACAGCCTGAAGCCGACCGATGCGGCGACGAAGGTGCTGAAGGCCAATCCGCAATTGCTGGATCCGTGGCTCAAGGGTGTCACCACGATCGATGGCAAGGACGGGCTGACGGCGGTCAAGGCGGAACTTGGATTGTGAGTGGGGCGAAGGTTGTCGCGGCGAATACGGTTCCGCTGCATGCCATCATCGACGGCAAGCGTGGTGGTCCCGCGGTCCTGCTGCTGACCGGTCTCGGTCAGCAGGCTATCGACTGGCCGGACAACTTTGTCGCCTCGCTGGTCGAGCAAGGCTGCCATGTGGTGCGGCCGGATAACCGCGATGCCGGCCTGTCGCCGCTTTGCGGCCCGGCCGAGATCGCCGATCTGACAGCGGCTGATTTTCCCCTCGACGCCGCTGTCACACCGGCACCCATCTACCGGTTGCAGGACATGGCGGGCGATGTGCTGGCGTTGATGGATCGCCTCGATATCGCCGCGGCCCATGTCGTCGGCTTTTCCATGGGTGGCATGATCGCGCAGCTCCTGGCGGCGACTGCACCGCGCCGCGTGCTCAGTCTCACCTCGCTGATGTCGTCGGGTGGTCAGCCAGGAGTCGAAAGCCGACCCGAAGCCTGGCACGCCATGGCTCGCAGCATTTGCGCGGTCGCCGATCCGCGCGAAAGGTTGCGGCAATATATCGTGGACGCACAGATCTATACTGGCCCAGCCTATCCGCATGAGCCGGATATGCTGCGCTGGCACGCAGAAGCGATTCTCGAACGCGGCTACCGTCCGGCGGGGATCTGGCGCCAAGCTTTGGCCGTACGCCATGCTGGCGACCGGCGAGATCTGTTGCGTGGGATCAGCGTGCCGACGCTGGTCGTGCATGGCAGCGAAGACAATTGCATTGCTCTGCATCAGGCCGAGGAAGGCCATCGCCTCATTGCCGGCAGCCGTTTCCTGCTGCTGGAAGGGGCGGGCCATGACCTGCATCCGCAGTTGATTCCACTGATCCTGCCGGCCTTGACGGAAGTCATGAAACTGAAAACCCCGGACATGGCTGCCGCTATGTCCGGGGTTCGGGTCACATCGTGATGCTGCGCTGTTAGAAGACCAGCGCCTTCGCTTGGCGCACATGCGGCAGCGACTGGACCCGCTGCAGCAGGTCCGGGGCGATCGGGCCGTCGATCTCGATCAAGGCGATGGCATCACCGCCTTGATTGGCGCGACCGAGGGCGAAGGTGGCGATATTGATGCCGCTGTCACCGAGCAGACTGCCGAGGTTGCCGATCATGCCCGGCTTGTCCTCATTGGTGACATAGAGCATGTGTGGCCCCAATGCCGCTTCGATCTCGATCTCCTTGATCTCGACGATGCGCGGGCGCCGGTCGGCAAAGAGGGTGCCGGCGATGCTACGCTCGCGGCCACCCGCTACGATCGTCAGGCGGATCAGCGTGTGATAGATCTCCTCGCGGTCGTTCTTCACTTCCGAGATGTCGATATTGCGATCACGGGCGATGACCGGGGCATTGACCATGTTGACGGTATCGAGCAGCGGGCGCAGCAGGCCCTGTAGCAGGATCGCCGTCAGCGGCCTGGTGTTGAGCGAGGCGGCATGGCCTTCATATTCGATGACGACTTTTTCCAGTGCCGCATCCTCGGCCTGGCCGACGAAGCCGCCCAGCTGCTCGGCGAGTTTCAGATAGGGCTTCAGGCGTGGCGCCTCTTCCACCGTCACCGCCGGCATGTTGATGGCATTGGTGACAGCCCCATGCAGCAGGAAGTCGCTCATCTGCTCCGCCACCTGGATGGCAACATTCAATTGCGCTTCCGTGGTAGCGGCACCGAGATGCGGCGTCGTCACGACATTGGGATGGTTGAAGAGGATATTGTCAGTGGCGGGTTCGGTCTGGAACACGTCGAGGGCGGCACCCGCAACGTGGCCCGAATCGAGCGCCGCTTTGAGATCCTCCTCGACGACCAGACCGCCACGGGCGCAATTGACCAGGCGGACACCGGGCTTGCACTTGGCGAGCGTTGCTGCATTGATCATGCCCTTGGTCTGCTCGGTCTGCGGCGTGTGCAGCGAGATGATATCGGCACGGCTCAGCAGCTCATCGAGTTCGACCTTTTCGACACCGAGATCGACCGCCCGTTCCGGCGAGAGGAAGGGATCATAGGCGATCACCTTCATCTTCAGGCCCTGGGCGCGATCGGCGACGATGGCGCCGATATTGCCGCAGCCGATGACACCGAGCGTCTTGGCATAGAGCTCGATACCGACGAAACGGGATTTCTCCCATTTGCCCTGATGGGTGGTGCGATCGGCCTGGGGGATGTGCCGGGCCAGCGCCATCATCATGGCAATGGCATGTTCGGCGGTGGTGATGGAATTGCCGAATGGCGTATTCATCACGCAGATGCCGCGGGCGGTGGCCGATTTGATATCGACATTGTCGACACCGATGCCGGCGCGGCCAACCACCTTCAATTTGTCGGCGACAGCCAATAGCTCCGCCGTCACCTTGGTGGCGGAACGGATGGCGAGGCCGTCATACTGGTCGATGATGTCGCGCAATTCCTTCGGCTTGAGACCGATCTTTTCATCGACCTCGATGCCGCGGTCGCGGAAGATCTGCACGGCAGCCGGGGAGAGTTCGTCGGAAATGAGAACCTTGGGCATGATGCTCACGCTGTCTTCTGTTGGGTTGCGGTGATCTTCGCAAAGTCGACATTCGCAAAGGCCCAGTCGAGCCAGGGCAGCAGGGCGACGAGATCGCTCTCATCGACCGTGGCGCCGCACCAGATGCGCAAACCCGGCGGGGCGTCGCGATAGCTGCCGATGTCATGGGCAACGCCGTCGACATCCAATTGCTTGGCGATGGCACTAGCGATCGCCGCCTGTTCCGCCTGTGGCAGAGCCATCACCCGCGGATCGACGATCTTCAGGCAGACGCTGGTGGTCGAACGCGTCGCCGCATCCGTCGCCAGGAAATCGATCCAGGCCGACTTTGCCACCCAATCGGCGATGACGGCGAAATTGCGTTCGCAGCGGGCGACCAGCGCCGTCAGTCCGCCGATCTCTTCGGCCCAGCGCAAGGCGTCGATCTGGTCCTCGACGCAAAGCATCGAGGGCGTGTTGATGGTCTCGCCCTTGAACACGCCTTCGGCCAGCTTGCCGTTCTTGGCCAGGCGGAAAATCTTCGGCACCGGCCAGGTAGGTCGGTGCTCGGCAAGGCGCGCCGCAGCACGGGGGCTGAGGGCAATCATGCCATGCGCGGCTTCGCCGCCGAGCACCTTCTGCCAGGACCAGGTGACGACATCGAGGCGATCCCAGGGGAGATCCATCGCAAAGACGGCTGAGGTCGCATCGCAGATCGCCAGGCCCTGGCGGTCAACGGAAATCCAATCGCCATTCGGCACCCGGACACCGGAGGTGGTACCGTTCCAGGTGAAGACGACGTCATGGCTCCAGTCGACCGCGGCGAGATCGGGCAGCGCACCATAGGGTGCTTTCTGCACATGGGCGGTCAGCTGTAATTCATCGGTGATATCGGTGGCCCAATCGAGGCCGAAGCTGTCCCAGGCCAGCACATCGACCGGGTGCGGGCCAAGCAGCGACCAGAGCGCGGCTTCGATGGCGCCGGTATCGGAAGCGGGCATGATGCCGATGCGATAATCGGCGGGAATGCCGAGTATCTTGCGGCTGCGCTCGATGACATCTGCCAGACGCGCCTTGCCGATGGCGGCGCGATGCGATCTGCCCAAAGGAGCCTGATTGAGAGAAGAAATGGTCCAGCCCGGCCTTTTGGCGCAGGGACCGGACGAGAATTGCGGCCGCAGCGGCCGCACCGTCGGTCTAGTCATGGCGTCCCTTCCAGAACGATTGCGCTCCGGTGGGGGAGCGTGGCCCACTCCCATTTCCGCGAAAGCGGCCGGGCTTGTCAAGACGGAAATATCGGGGTGCATGTCGCTTTTCTTCCAGCCGCCGTCGCCGATCCGGCTGGCTTCCCACCCGACTCATGGCATCTTGTCGGCGATGGTTACCCGGCCGGCCTCGGTCGCGTCGGGTTGAAAAGGGAACACGGTGAAATCGGTTTTTTAGGATCGATCGATGCCGCGGCTGCCCCCGCAACTGTGAGCGGTGAGCCTGTTGCCACAATGACCACTGGTCGAAGTTGAAGCTTCGCTGGGAAGGTCGGTAACAGGCAGTGACCCGCGAGCCAGGAGACCTGCCATCGCGCCTGTAACGCAACTGATCGGACGGGGCGTCCATCATGCGATATCGCCCGGCCAATCTTGCGCCTGCGCGATATGCGTGACCGTCCCGCCCAAAGACCGAGGGGGTCACGATGTCGACTGAAGTTTCCACCATCCGCGCCGACAATGCCGCAAACGACCAATATGCCGCGCTCTGGGTCGGTGCCTTGCAGCGGGCCGAGCGACGGCAGCTCGATGCCTGTCACGCAACGCTGTTGGGTTGGATCATGGCCTTGCCCGTCGGAATTGATCCGGCGACGGCGGCAACCGCTGTCATCTCCCACCAGCAACGCGCGGGTGAGGCGGTTCTCTCGCCGCAATTGATGGCGCTGCTGCAGAATGTCGCCAGCTATCCGGCGCACCGGCTGTTGCGGGCAGGCACGAGGCGACGGTTGCGCGCTGTCGTGCATTGATCGC
The DNA here is from genome assembly GCA_035563795.1 of Terriglobales bacterium. GTDB lineage: Bacteria > Pseudomonadota > Alphaproteobacteria > Dongiales > Dongiaceae > Dongia_B. The sequence goes on from DATMUQ010000182.1 coordinate 9,641, forward strand.
CCGGCGGAGCTGAAAAGCCGGCAAAGAAAAACGGCACCGATCTTTGGATCGGTGCCGTTCGCGTATCGCTGTTTTGCGCGCTTAGGCGCGTATCATCAGGCGCTGATCTTGGCGGTGATCTTCGCCACATGTTCACCTTGGTACCGGGCGATCGACAATTCATTCTCACTCGGCTTGCGGCTGCCATCGGTGCCGGCCAGGGTGGTGGCGCCATAGGGCGTGCCGCCGGTGATCTCACCCATGTTCATCAGAGCCTGGCAGGCATAGGGAACGCCAACCACGATCATGCCGTGATGGAAGAGGGTGGTGTGGAAGGAGGTGATGGTGGTTTCCTGGCCGCCATGCTGGGTGGCGGTGGAGGCGAAGACGCTGCCTACCTTGCCGACCAGGGCGCCCTTCATCCACAGCCCGCCGGTCTGGTCGAGGAAGCTGCGCATCGGCGAGGCCATATTGCCGAAGCGGGTCGGGGTGCCGAAGATGATGGCGTCATAGTCGGCGAGCTCATCGACCGTGGCGATCGGCGCCTTCTGGTCGAGCTTGAAATGATGCTGCTGAGCGATCTCGGTCGGCACGATTTCCGGCACGCGCTTGATCGTCACCGTGGTGCCGGCAACCTTGCGGGCGCCCTCGGCGATGGCATCGGCCATCGTCTCGATATGGCCGTAGCTGGAATAATAGAGGACGAGAATCTTGCTCATGGTCCGTCTCCGCTGTGGATGGTCGGTTGAATATCGCCGAGCAAATTAGGTCTCGCGCGAGGCTTTGATAATCCGACATTCCCTGATAAGATTGTTCACTTATCGTGGACAATAAGAGGTTGCGGGTGCCGCATGGATCTGATCAGTGCGATGCGGACCTACCGGCAGGTGGTCGATAGTGCCAGCTTTACCGCTGCGGCGCAGACCCTTGGCCTTTCCAAGGCGGCCGTCAGCAAGCAGATCAGCGATCTCGAGGCCCATCTCGGGGCGGCGCTGCTGCATCGGACCACGCGCCGCCTCAATGTGACCGAGGCCGGGCAGCTCTATTTCGACCGTTGCCAGCGCCTGCTCGACGAGTTGGACACCGCCGAAGCCGAAATGCGCAACCTGCAGACCGAGCCGTCGGGGCGGCTGCGGATCAGTGCGCCCGGCAATTTTGGCGAAGCGGTGCTGGGGCCCATCATCTGCGAATTGCAGAAGCGCTATCCCAAGATCACGCTGCAGATTGAGCTCAGCAATCGCTTTGTCGATCTCCTGGAAGAAGGCTTTGATGCCGCCTTGCGCATCCGCACGACCTTGCCGGATTCCAGCCTGATTGCGCGCCGCCTCTGTGCCGTCGACCGCGTCGCCGTTGCCGCTCCCTCCTATCTCAAGAAGTATGGCGTGCCGAAGCATCCGCGCGATCTCGCCGAGCATAACTGCATGATCTACACGCTCTCGACGGCGCCTTATGACTGGACCTTCAACACACCAAGCGGCCCCCATACCGTGCGGGTCAATGGCACCATCCAGTCCAATAATTCGCAGTTGCTGGTCGAGCCTCTGCGGGCCGGCAGCGGCATCGCCCTCCTGCCGGCCTTCTCGGTCGGTGCGGATATCCAGTCGGGCAAGCTCAAGCGCATCCTCGACCAGTTCCCGGTCGATCGTCACGAGCTCTATGTCGTCTATCCGCATAACCGGCATCTGTCGCCGAAAGTACGGGTGCTGGTCGATTTGCTGGCCGACTGGTTTGCCGATGGCGGGCCAATTGCCTGTCCGAAAGAAGCGGCGGTGAAAGCGCGCTAGATCCGCGCACCGGTCTGCTCTGAAAACAGGCCGGGGCATGTCTGGCGACATGCCCCGGTCATCGACACACGGATCTATTGCGGCCCGCTTGCACACGGGCCGCTTCGATCAATCCTTGGCGCGGAAACTATCGTGGCAGGTGCCGCAGGCTTTGCCGATCTCCTGGAACTGTCCGTTGAGCGCGTTCATATCCTGGCCAGCCTTGGCCGCAGCCACCATCTTTGCCGCCTGGTCATTGAGGTTCTTGGCATCAGCGGTGAACTGGTCCCAGTGATCCCAGATTTCCGGCTTGGCTGCCTCGCCCTTGCCGGCTTCCTTCGGGAACCAGCCTGGAATCTGCGCGGAGACATCGACAATGGTTTGGGCGGCCGTGGCGATGTCGTTCTTGTCGCCGTTCTTGTCGATCGCCTGCTTCAGTGCCTTGACCGATTTCAACATGGACTTCATGCCGGCCTCACGCAGATCGGTCGGGTTGTCCGACGCAAAGCTGATCTGGCTGGCTGCAACGGCGGCGAAAAGGGCGCCGGCGGCAAGACCCCAGGCGAGTTTCCTTCCGTAAATCATGGATGCTTCCTCTTAGGTGGCGTGAATTTTAGCGGTTGGATCGTGGTGGTTGGATGTTTTGTGGCAGGACTTGGATGACATGAACACCGTCGGAGGCCGGCATTCACCTTGATGGCTGGTTATCTACCCTCCGACATAAAACTTTATTCCAGAAGTAGTGCCTGACTATGGCAATTTCCTGTCGATCATGTTGCCGGGGGTATTTTCATGTCGAAAAATGGGATTTTGCGGTGAAACGCCGCGCAGCGTAGATTTCAGATATTCGTATCATCTTTGACATAAAACTGTAACTTTCTTGTCTGTTCGCTGCTGTGCTAGTTCCGGCCGACGTGGTAACGGGGATTACATGACGGACGAAATCGAGCTGAAGCTGCATTTGCCGGACATCGTGGCCGGCAAAAAGGTGAGCTTTACGCCGGCTAAAATCGCCGCCGCCTTCGGCCTTGCTCCCGATCTGCCCAAGCGATCACAGCATCTGGTCTCCACCTATTTCGACACCGAAGACGAATGGCTGCGCGAGCATGGCATGGCGCTGCGCATCCGCCAGATCGGCCGGCAGCGAATCCAGACCCTGAAGGGGCCGGCCGGTGAAGTTGCCGGCGCGCAATCCTATCTCGAGGTCGAAACGCCGATCGCCTCCGACCGGCCGGACATTGGCCTCATTGCCGATCCCATGCTGCAGGAGCAGTTGGTGGCGGCGCAGATCGGCACCCGGGTGCAGCCTGCCTTCACCACCGATTTTCGTCGTGTCACCTGGCTGATTGACTTCGACGATTCCAAGATCGAACTCGCCTTTGATCGCGGCAGCATCATTGCCGGCAGTGGTGAGATGCCGATCAACGAGCTGGAACTGGAACTGAAAAGCGGCAGGCCGGCGGCCCTCTTTGCCCTGGCTGAAAGCATCATCGATCGCCTGCCGGTGACGCTCGGTCTGGAGACCAAGGCGGCCCGCGGCTATCGTCTGCGCAGCGGCCGGCCGCTGGGGCCGGTCAAGGCGAGCGCGATCGAACTGTCTGAGGAGACCGATGTCGCCCAGGCCTTCGAAACGATTGTCGCGCAACAGATGGCGCTGCTGCGCGCCAATGAACAAGCTGTCCTCGCAACCGAGGACCCGGAGGGTATCCACCAGTTCCGCGTCACCTTGCGTCGCCTGCGCAGTATCGTGCGCGCCTATCGCGAGTTGATGGATGAGCTGGTCTACCGGCATCTCGCAGACGAGCTGAAATGGCTGCAATCGCAATTCGGCCCGGCGCGTGATCTCGATGTCTTCATCGGCGAAACGCTGGCGCCCATCCGCGAGCGCTTTTCTCAACTGCCGGCCATGCTGGCTTTGGTCGCGGCGGCAGAGATGCGCCGCCAGGCGGCACGGCACCAGGCCCATGACATCCTGCAGACGACCCGCTATGTCCGGCTGCAACTGACCATCTATCGCTGGCTTGCGACAGGTGCTTGGCGCCGCAGCTCGGCGACCGCCAGTCTCGGCGGCTCAGCGGCGGACTTCGCCGGCCGGCTCCTGAAGAAACAGCACAAGAAGATGCGGCGGCTGGGGCAGGACGGCAAAGTGCCGGAAGAACAGCTGCATGAGCTGCGCGTCGTTGGCAAGCAGATGCGCTATCTCGGCGATGCCTTTCGCAGCTTCTATAAGGGCAAGCAGGTCCGCAGGTTCCACGAGCATCTGACGGAGTTGCAGGACTGTCTTGGCACCCTCAACGATGCCTTTGTCGCCGACCGGCTGATGAGCGAACTGGCCGCGCAATTGCCGACGGCAGAGTTGGAGGCGGGGGAGATCGCCCATTTGCGCGGCCTCATCGCCGGCTGGCAGGCGGGGCGGATCGATGCCGGTGTGCAGCGGTTCGCTGAGCAATGGCGCAGCTTCCGCAAGGCGGATGCCTATTGGAAGCATGATTGAGTGGTCTCTATCGAGAGGCCGTCATGTATCACTATTTTCCAGCATTGCCGAACAATAGGCGCAAGGTCGCACGGCGCGCCAGCCGGCCGAAGACCGAGGCAACGGCAAGCCTGATCAGCTGTTTTCCGCTTCTGCCTCTTCCGGCTCCAGATCGCGCGGCGTCACATAATGCATGAGCTTGCCGCCCCAATTGTCGACCGCCGTATCCGCCAGGTCCTGCCATTTCTCGATCGGCAGGTCGATGACGGCGAGGGCAGCGGTCGGAAATTTGTCCTTGAGGCGGCGGACATCACGGCTGTCGCCGTCATTGACCAGCCAGGCGGCGAGATCGCCGAGCCCGGGATTGTGGCCGATCACCAGGATGCTCGCTTCGTGACCGCCATGATCGCTGATCACGGTGAGGATCTCGCGCGGGGTGGCCATGTAGAGGTCGTCGACTTCCTCGAAATGCGGCTCGCGCCGCCAGCTATCCATGGCG
>DATMUQ010000183.1:0-7145 GCA_035563795.1 Terriglobales bacterium
GGTCTTCGCGGTATAGCCATCGACCGAAGCATTGGAGATATTCGCCGAGACCACCGCCATCTGCCGCTCGATGGCAAGAAGCGAAGACACAGCGGAACTCATGGCGATGGTAAGAGACATCGTGGGGCTCCTGCCGCTTCCGGTTAGGCTTTATAGCTGGTCGGCCGATCGACGAAATTCGCCGCGGTGATCGCGCCATTGGCGCCATAAACACCGTGCCGGCCACTTTCCGACTGGATCGCCGTCATAACGGAATTGATGCGCCGGCGGGTGGCATCCATCGCACCGCGCAACAGACGCATATTCTCCTGGGTCAGCGATTTCAGCATTTGCCCGGTGGCGACGATCTGTTCCCGCAAATCTTCGTCATCGGTCAATTCCTGCGAGCAGGAGGAGAGGATGCCGCGGCTGAGATCGCCGAAGCGATCGGTCAGCTGATCCTTCTGGTCGGCATAGTCCGACAATGCCGCGGGAACGCCGCGCGTCAGCAATTCGTTTTCCGAATAGACGACGGCGATCAGCTCCTTCATCACACTGATCAGGTCGGCAATCGCCAATTCATTGAGAATCGGGTTCGACTTTGCCTGATAGGTATCCTGGATGGTGGCCATCTTTTTGTTTCTCCGCTTTAGGAAGCGCGCCGCGATTTCGCGCTGAAGGACTTGGAATAGGCGGCAAGCGCACTTTGTGCGCTGTTATGCTGTCTGATTTCGGCCGCGATCATGTCCCGGCAGCGCTGCAGCGTTTCTTGCAGTTCGGTCACATCCGCCAGAGCAAGCATCAGCTCCAGGCGATCATGCTTCTGCTTCAGTGCCTGCTCGCGCCCGTTCGGAGCAAACCGGTAGGAGATGGCGGCGAGCTTGCGCCCGGCCTCCCGCTCCACCTGTTCGCAAAACTCCGGTGTGATCCTTGCCGGCATCGCATCAACCATCGGGCGGCTCAACGAACCGCTGAAATCAGGTCGTCGAACATGGTCTTGCAGGTGCTGATCACCTGCGAGGCCGCCGAGTAGTTCTGCTGGCAGACGATCATTAGGCTGAGCTGATCCGCCGTGCTGACATTGGATTCTTCGACGCTGCTGCCATCGATCTTGCCCGACCCGCCATCGCCGGCGATGTGCAGGGTGTAGCCGCCCGAATCTCCCGTCATCGCATAGACGTTGTCGGACTTGACCTGCAGGCCGTCGGAATTGGGGAAGGTCGCCACCGCGATCTTGTAGATCGGCAGGGACTGGCCGTTGTCATAGGAGGCCGTCACCGTGCCATCCTTGGAAATGGTGACACCGGTAAGGTGGCCATAGGCAAAGCCGTTCGGATCGACGCTCTGGATTTCGACCTGCGGGTCGTCGCTGCCCGAAGCATATTGCGTCAGGCCGTCGGTTTCGCCGGTCGTACCGAGGTTCAAGTCGATGCTGCTGGCCGCAGCACCATCGTTCCAGCTGCTGACCGTCACCGTCGGCTCGGTCACTGCATTGCCGCTGCTATCGGTGATGCCCGATAGACTGCCATCGGAATTGAAATTGATTGTATAGGTCGTGTTGCCGCCGATCGTACCGGTCGTCGTCGTGTTATCCGAGGGATCCGTCGGATTGCCATAGGTCATCGTCCAGCTATTGGACGCCGTCTTCTCCCAGGTGACGGGCACGCTTTGCGCCACACCAAGGGAATCATAGACGGTGATGCTGGTATCGAAGGTATCGCCGACCGCCGCATCCGCCGGCAGATTGGCCTTCATCGTCGCCGAGGTGGTCGCCGAGGCCGAGGTGCTGAACTTGTCGATATTGATCGCCTCAAGGCCCGACGTGCTGTTGGTATCGCTCGAGGTGATATTGCCATTCGCATCAGTCGGCCAGCCCATCAGGTAATAGCCGTTATTGACCAGATAGCCGTTATTATCGGTGTCAAAATTGCCGTCGCGGGTGAAATAGGTCTGCGACGTGTCATTGTTATAGCTAACGACAAAGAAGCCGGTGCCGTCGATGGCAACGTTCGTCGAGGTCGTGGTGCCGACGATATTGCCCTTGTAGTTGACGTTCTGGGTCGCATTGGCGGTCACACCGCCGGAGGCCAGGCCGTTGCTGTCCGACACCAGGTCATAGAAGCTGGTGGTGACGGTCTTGTAGCCATAGGTGCTGGCATTAGCCAGGTTGTTGGAGATGATCGAGAGGGCCTTGCTCTGGGCATTGATGGCCGAGACGGCCGAATTAAGTGCGCTGCCGATGGTCATGACGTGCTCCTGCGGGCTCAGTTGGTCGCGCTGCGAATGCCGGTGACATCGCTGAGCGGGATGGAAAGATCGTCGCCAAGCTGCAGCTCGGTCGATCCGCTCGACGTATCGACGCCGGTCACCGTGCCGGTGGCGGAAATGGTCGAAGTGATGGAAGCACCAGAACTGTCGACCGCTGTGACAGTCAGGGTATAGGCGCCGCTGGTATGCGAGGCGCCGTCGGAGTCGGTGCCGTCCCAGGTCAGGGTATGGCTGCCGCTGGTGGTATCACCGGTGCCGGTCCAGACGACATTGCCGCTGGAGTCCTTGATGGTCAGCTTGGTGGAGGCGGCGTCGCTGGGCAGCGAATACTGCCAGGTCGCGCTGCCATCCTGGATCGCTGCGGTGTCGTCGCTATAGGTAACACTCTTGTCGATATAGGCGACGCCATTCGACAGCCCGTAAGAATTGAGGCTGCTGAGGATCGAGGAGAGCGTCGAATTCATACTCTCCTGCTGTTCCACGCTGGAGAGGCTGATCAGCTGGTTGGTGAATTCGCTGGTATCGGTGGGATTGAGCGGATCCTGGTTCTGCAGCTCGGTCGTCAGCAGTGTCAGGAAGGTGTTATAGGCGGTGCTGGCATCGCTCGCTGCGCTGGAGCTGGATGAGCTTGAACTGGACGAACTCGACGATGCCGTGTTGCTGACATTAGAGACGGTAGACATGGCCCTGCTCCGCGATGAATTTGCATCCGCCGCAAGCGTCCGGAGACGTATTGCGCGTGCTTTCATCGGTTTTACGGAGCAGACAGGTAGGGCTAGGCGGGCATTTTATGCGCTGGCGCCATATAAAGAGCGCCTGAAATTGCTGGCATCATCGTCGACGCACCAGGCGATCCCGAAACAGCTTGTCTGAAATGTTTCCAATACCGGCGCTTTATTTCCAGCGGCTCCGACCAGCAGCTTCGCTGCAACTGCCGGAAAGCGGTTCTTGGGTCGGGAAAGCCGAACGGCAATTCGGCCAACGGGCTGATTCGGGCAGACGGCCGCGAGGCCGATGCCCGCCTCATCGAAACGGGGCGTCGTTATCCGTGGAGATCAGTTACGGTCGTCGCGGGCCGGAAGCATATCGTGGGAGGTGCTGGTCAAAGTGTGGCCGGAAACCGCACGCATGATGCGATCAGCGAGATATCCCGGGGCTTTGGGCGCCGGCCCTTTCAGGGCATCACGCAAAACACGCATTTCTGCCAGGGCTATACGCGCCTGCTCGCTTTCGAGCAGCAATAACTCAGCGGCTTTGCGATCAGCCTCTGGCCAGATCGACAGGTTTTCGCCGTATTTCTGGAGTGTTTCCAGAAAGGCCGCTAGTGGCATTACTGGGCCGCTCAACTTTTTCCACTGTCCAATCGTTTGGCGACAGGCCCATTCTACCCTGCCTTGGTAAATTCATATCTGATTGTTTCTGGCTCGTAAACCCCGAGACTTCCGCCGCCGGCCCAGCGGCCACTTCGGTGAGGACCGGGGTGATCGTCAGCGGCTTGACGGAGAGCGGCAATTTGGCAATTTCCGCCCAGGCATTGCGGGTCAGGCGGATGGCATCGGCGAGGCGCAGATAGGCCTCGGTCGCATCCTTCTTGCCGACCGCCCGCATCAGCACCGCCACCACCGCCTTGTACATCTCCCGCAAGGAGACGGCCACGGTCCCGCCCTGCTTCATATCGAGGCAGCCATTGAGACCGTTGAGAATCTGGGCGGCCTTCAGGGCCTCGTTGAATTGCCGCTCCGGGTCCCGGCGGTCACTGGCCTCGGCCGCCCGGATGGTATGAGCGATGGCGAGATCATAAAGACCGACCACGGCATGCAGCGGCGGCCGCGTTCCGAGGGCATTGGTATAGGCGGAAATGGGGGTTGATCTCTGTCGCATCTTCGGGCCCGTGGGCTGTTTCAAGTGATGTCGCGACCGGGAGGGAAGCAGCGAGGCGGCACCGGTCACGCCGCCAGGCGGCCGGTTCAGCCGGAGCTGGACGATTCCAGCGACAGCATCTGCTTCAGGAGATCGGCCTCCTGGTTGGCGGCGGAAATCTTCGCTTCCAGGCGGCCGTAATAATCGAGCAGGTAGCTGTAATAGTTGTTCGCCTGGGTCTGCAGGTCGCTTGCCTTGCTGGTCAGCGTGTCGTCGGTTTCCTGCAAGGTGGAAATCAGCTTTTGTACCGACCCGGTCGAGGTATCCGCGGCGGCATCCGACGCCTGGTAGATGGTGTCGGCGATGCCCTGGCTGGCATTGACGGTAATGCTTTCGGACTGGTTCCCGGAAAAGGCGAATTGCAGCCCTTCATAGGCCGTCCCCGCGACACCGGAAATGACCGAGCCGGAATATTTGAGGGCCGTGGTGTTGCCGCTGCTGTCGGTCGCCGTCGCACCGGTGATATTGCCGCTGGAATCAGTCGTCACATTGATCGTGAAGGCGCCGGAATAGGTGCTGCTGCCATGGGCAACCAGTTTCAGGTCCGAACTTGACGTGGTGGCGGTATAGGAGAAGAGCTTCTGGACGGCGTCAAAATTCGAACTCAGCGCCGTATTCAAGGTGTCGCTATCGATTTCCAGCTCGTTGTCAGAATTGACCGAGATGCCGATCGCACCCAGCGATGTCGAGCCGATGATCGAGGTCAAAGCAGAATCGATCTGTGTCGCAACCGAGCGTAATGTTGAATCGGCGAACAAGGTGGCGCTGGAGGACGCCGTGCCGTCAGAATTCGTCGCCTGGTTCTGGGCAACGAACTCGCGCCAGGCATTATAGGACTCGACGAAAGTCTCGATCGCATTCGACACGGAAGACGTGTCATTGCCGACTGTCATGGTGATGGTGGTATTGGGCGATGCGGCGGTCAGATCCATGGTCACACCATCGATCACGTCATCGATCTCGTTGGTATCGCGCTCAATGCCGCTGACGCCATCGACCGTCAGGATGGCTGGCTGCGCCTGCTGCAATACATTGGCTGCGGTCGAGCCGTCGGAGCCGGTGATGCCGAGATCCGACAATACCGTGCCGCTGCTGGTCGACATATCGATCGTCTGGTTGGTATCGCCACCGGTCAGCACCAGCTTGTAGGTGGTGCTGGAAACGGCGACGAGGCTGGCGGTCACGCCGGTTGTCGAGGTGTTCTTGTTGATCGCCGTGACGATGTCGTTCAGCGACATGTCGGACGTCACATTGATCGTCGCGGCGCTCTTGCCGGATTCACCGATCGTGAAGGTGCCGCTGTAACCGAGTGCGTTGGTGCGGCTGGAAATCGAACTGGAAGCGATGCGCTCGGATTGTGCGAGCTGGGTCACCGTTACCGTATGGGTGCCAGTTGCCGTACCGGCATCGACGGATACGGACATGACATTCGAGGCCGTGACCGAGGCATCCGACGAGGTCAGCGTCGCCGAGCGCATATTGAAGACGTCGGTGCTGGAATCCAGCGGATCGCGCAAGGCGTCGGCCGCATTCTCGAGATTGGTCAGCAGCTTCTGCATGTCTTCATAGGCAGAAACCTTGGTCTCATTGGTGCTGATCGTGCTGTTGATCGAGTCGATCCGATCGAGATAGGGCTGCACTTTCGCCGTGACGACATCGTCAACTGTCAGGCCGGAACGATCGACCGAAGAACTGCTTTGCGACGACGAGACAGTCGCGGATGAAGTCGAGGAAACGGTAGCCATGCGGTTCGCCCCCAGCCTTTAGTCAGCTGCACCTTGATGAAAATCCCGGATGAAAAGCCCCGGGAGGAACAGTGAGGAGGGCGAGCCCTCCTCACTGCTGCAGGCTTTACGACTGCAGGAGAGTCAGCAGTTCCTTCGGGATCTGGTTGGCCTGCGCCAAGGCGGCGACGCTGGCCTGATACTTGGTATCAGCCGAAGAAAGCTTCGACTTCTGGGCCGCCACGTCGGCGTCCATGATGGTCGATTCCGCGGCCGAGGTGTTTTCCGAAGACGTCGAGATGTTCTGCGAATGGAAGTTGAAGCGCGATTCTTGCGCACCAATCGTCGCACGATCCTTGGTGATGGTATCGATCGCCGAGGACAAGGTGGTGATCAGGGTCGTCGCCGCGCTGGCGGTGGTCAGCGAGGTGCCGGTCAGGCTGAGGGCCGACGCATTGGAGGCACTGATCGTGACAGTGATCGTGTCAGCCGCCGAGGTGCCGACCAGGAAGCTGACGCCGCTCGCATAGCTGCTGGTACCGTCGAGCAGCGAGTTGCTGCTGTAACGGGTACCCGTAGCGATGCTGTCGATTTCGCTTAAGAGCTGCTGATATTCCGTATCGATGTCGTTGGTACGCTGCGTGTCCGTCACGTTGCCGGACGCCGCTTCCGTCGCGAGCGACTTCATACGGGTCAGGATGTCGGCGATGCTCGAGAGACCGCCATCGGCGATCTGCAGAATGGAACTCGCCTGCGACGCGTTGGTCGACGCCTGGTTCAGCACCGAGACGTCTGAGTTCAGCTGCGTGCCGATGGCGAGACCGGCGGCGTCATCCGAAGCCTTGGTGATGTTCGAGCCGGAGGCCAATTTGGCCAGGGCGCTCGACTGGTCGGCTGCATTGATATTGAGGTAACGCAACGCCGTGTTAGCGGCGGTATTGGTGGAAATAACTGGCATTTTCCCATCTCCTTGAGAAGCTCATTGCCGGGCGAAAGGGCACATGCAATGGCCTTTTGGCGGCCAGCTGACACGGCACATTCAGTCTTTCAACGAGCAGGTTCCGGAAATCGGGCGGAAAAAGAGTCGCGCAGAAGCGCTGTCGGCCGGGGATGAAAACTCCCGGCAAAGCCGTGAAATCTTTACTAAATTGAAATGGTTTCGGGCGTTTGCTGCGCGGTTAGCGTGCGCCCGCGTTCTGCCCGGTCAGCATCTAATCGTCCTCAAGCAAACGCCTCACATCCACCGCCGAACGC
>DATMUQ010000184.1:0-2424 GCA_035563795.1 Terriglobales bacterium
CCACGGGGCTATTGGGATGGAAGGTGAGGGTGACACGGTCATCCCAGTCGATGACATTCTCCGCTGCCCGGATCTGGTTGGGCTGGGTCACCTTGATCTGCTTGCCGCTATCGAGCTCGATCAAATAGATCGAGAGATTACCCATATAGGCAATGCCCTTGACGGTGCCCTTCATGCAGTTGACAGCGTGCTGCTGATCTTCCTTGGTAATATGCAGCTTCTCCGGACGGATCGCGATCCACACCTTGGCGCCGGGTGCGCTGGAAATGCCGTGGTCGATATAGATATCGGTACCGGCTTCCGGCGAATTGATCAACACATGGTCTGATTCATCCTCGACGATCTGACCTTCGAACAGATTCACCGAGCCGATGAAATCGGCCACCATCTTGTTGTTGGGATATTCGTAGATTTCCTGCGGCGTGCCGATCTGCACGATCTCGCCCGCATCCATGACGCCGATCCGGCTGGAGAGCGTCATCGCCTCTTCCTGGTCATGAGTGACGACGATGAAGGTGATGCCGAGACGATCCTGAATGTTCATCAATTCGAACTGCGTTGCTTCACGCAGCTTCTTGTCGAGCGCCCCCAGCGGCTCGTCGAGCAATAGCAGCTTCGGCTGTTTGACGAGGGAGCGGGCGAGGGCGACGCGCTGGCGCTGACCGCCCGACAATTGATGCGGCTTGCGCTTGGCGAACTGCGTCAGCTTAACGAGTTCGAGGATAGAGGAGACGCGCTCCTTCAGTTCCGGATCCTTGACGCCGTCCTGCTTCAAACCGAAGGCGACATTCGCTTCGACCGTCATATGCGGGAACAAAGCGTAGGACTGGAACATCATATTGGTCGGGCGTTCATAGGGCGGGATATCCGCCATGTCGACGCCGTCGATATAGATCTTGCCCGAGGTCGGGGTCTCGAAGCCGGCCATCATCCGCAGCAGGGTGGTCTTGCCGCAACCCGAACCGCCCAGCAGCGAAAACAGCTCACCGCGATAGATGTTCAGCGACACATCATTGACGGCGACGAATTCGCCGAATTTCTTGGTGACATGTTCGATCCGGATATAGGGCACCGCCTGCGGATCGTTCCAAGGTGTGAGCTGGGTCTGCGGTCTCTGTTTTTCTGCTGCCATGATTGGTCCTGATGGGTGAATCCGTGTCGGAATTACGCATATCTTAGGCGGTTGAGTGCCGCCGTCGACTGAAAAAAGCCGGCGGGCCGAATTTCAGCGGTCGCGGCAATGATCGAGGGGAGAGGCGTCGCCGCGCCGCTCGACGAGAGGTCAAGCAACAGCAGGCTGCAAACGCATAAAATGTCATCGGCGCGAAGCGCGATGTTCAATTCATCATCCTCCCAGATGGATGCCGGTTCTGTGCCGGCCTGTGGCGGTTAGCCGCCTGTTGGCGTATCTCAGCCTTGTTGGTCACAAAAAGTCAACAAATTAAGCCTTAATCGCGGCTTATCTTGATTCAACGTTCAATCATCGTCGCGTTCTACGCCCCGGCGCATGCAACAGAAAAAGGCGCCCCGTGACAGGGCGCCTTCTCTAATTGCAGCCGATCGAGATCGATCGGTCACAAAACCGTCTTACTGGCCGGTCTTGATCGTCGTCCAGGTACGGGTGCGAAGCCGCTCGGTCGCCGCATCGACGATCTCATCCGGGAACAGCTTCTTCTTCACGTCTTCGGTCGGGTAGATGCCGGGATTCTCGGCAATGTCCTTCTGCACCGTCGTCATCAGCTCGAGCTTGACCGAACTCGGATAGGTGACGAAGTTCACGCCGTCAGCGGCAACCTTCGGATCCAGCAGGTCGTCGATGAACTTGAGCGCATTCTCGACATGCTTGGCATCCTTCGGAATGGCCAGGTTGTCGACCCAGAGCAGCGAGCCTTCCTTCGGGATATGATATTCAAGATTGACGCCGTTCTTGGCGTCCGCGGCACGGCTCGCAGCGATGAAGACGTCACCGCTCCAACCCAAGGAAGCGCAGACCTCGCCATTGGCAAGGTCATTGATGTAGCTCGAGGAGTGGAAATACTTGATGTCCGGGCGGATCGCCGCCATCAGCTTCTGCGCCGCTTCGAAGTCTTCCTTCTTCTTCGTGTGCGGATCCTTGCCGAGATAGGTGAAGATCATCGGGAAGATGTCCGACGGCGAATCCAACATGGTGACGCCGCAATCCTTCAGCTTATCGGCATATTTCGGATCGAAGAAGATCGCGAGACTGTCGACCGGCGCGTCGGCGCCGAGACGCTGCTTCACCTTGTCGACGTTGATGCCGACACCGACAGTGCCCCAGAAATAGGGAACTGCATATTCGTTGCCCGGATCGAAGGCTGCTTCGGCCTTCAGGATCAGCGGATCAAGATTGCCGTAATTCTTCAGCTTCGACTTGTCGATCTTCTGATAGATGCCAGCCTTGAT
>DATMUQ010000185.1:0-10212 GCA_035563795.1 Terriglobales bacterium
GTCCTATGGCGGCAGCGGCGAGCCGCCGGTACCGCCGGAGATCGGCGCCTTTCAGAATCTCATCGGCGTCACCCAGCAGCATCTCGGCGGCAATTACTACAGTGGCGGCCTCTACCTCTATAGCGTTACCCCGACCCGTACCGGCGTGATCTATGATTACGGCGTCGCCGATATCCAGCGCTACAGCTCTGATAGCGGCGCGCCGCTGGCGCGGGCCGAGATCCTGCCGCTCGGCCTGCCGGCCGAGGAGACCGCATCGTCCATCTGGGGCTCCTATCTGGTGCGTACGGAAGCTGTTGCCGTGGCGCCCCTACCGGCGAGCCTGCCGATGTTCTCCGCCGCGATTGCGCTGCTCGGCCTTGCCGGCTGGCGCCGGCGGTCATTGCGCCGAGCCTGAAAGGCGGGGCATGAAGAAAACGAATTGGGCGAGGGAGCGCCATCTCGGAAACATCTCTCCTGTCACCCTCGGACTTGATCCGAGGGTCCATGCCGAACATCGCGTTTGCCGCTAGCATGGATGCCCGGATCAAGTCCGGGCATGACATCCGGGATGGGCGGGGCAAGGGAGCTGAAAGACTGTTTCGGCTCTCCGCCCAAACCGGCGAAATGTCATCGCCCCCTGCTTGACGGCGGCGGCATACCACCTAAAGATAACTATAATGATTCTTCATCGCGCGACGGTTCCCACGCTCCTTGCGGAAGGCGAGCTCAAACGGTAGCGGCACAGGTCATCCGGCCAATCGATTATCCGCGATCGCCGGCGTCACTTCCGACAGTTTGCCGGTCGACAGATCGAAGACGAATCCCCGGATCACGACCGTCGACGGAATCCAGGGATGCGACCTGAGTTTCAGCACCTGCCTTTGGGTCGCCTGGTTAACGTCGGAATAGAAGTGGAACTTGTCGGGAGATACCGCCCAGACGCCGCATTGTCTATGCAGATGAGTCTCGAAATCTTCTTCGGAAAACATCTCCATGCCACAGCCGGTATGCCCGACGATCATGATTTCCGTCACGCCCAAGACGTGAATCGAGAACATGAGCGACCGTACAACGTCTTCCGTGGCCGCCGTTCCGACGTTGCGGATGACATCCGCCTCGGCGGGCTTGATGTCCAGCCAATCGAGCAGCTGGTTCAGGCGCGGGTCCATGCAGGTGAGGATCGCGATCTTCGGCGCCGGCTTGTTTGCCAGGGCCGGATCATGATGTTCCGCCTGCTTGCGGTTCGCAGCAATCGCGCGTTCGATCAGGCTCATCTGGATTCTCCTTCATCATGTTGCAGGGAGCGTAGATGCGGACATGAGCAGATGTCAGAGCCGGGTCGTCTCAGGCAGGATCGCTGCGCGGTCTTGTCTGACAGGCGAAACAGTCCTGTTCCAACCGGACAGGGAGCGCTTCACATTCATGACGAGAGCAGAACTGCTCTCGCCAAAGGCGATCTTGCTCTACCCGGCTGCGCGCCCGCCATGCGGCCAGCGCTGGGTGACAACCTTGGTACGCGTGAAGAAGCGGATGCAATCCTCGCCATATTGGTTGAGATCGCCGAAAGCGGAGTCCTTCCAGCCACCGAAGCTATGATAGCTGACAGGCACCGGCATCGGCACGTTGACGCCGACCATGCCCACGGCTACCCCGGCGACGAAACGCTGGGCCGCATCACCGTCGCGGGTAAAGACGGTCACGGCATTGCCCTGGTGATGGTCGCTGGGATAACCCAGCGCCTCCTCGAAACTATCCGCGCGCAGGATCTGCAGCACCGGGCCGAATATCTCCTCCTGATAGCTCCTCATCGACGGTCGCGCGTGATCTATCAGGGTCGGCCACAGGAAAAATCCGCCTTCATAACCCGGCAATTTCCGGCCTCGACCATCGATGACCAGATCTGCCCCCTCTTCGACGGCCATCTGGATATAGCGCTCGATCTTGTTCTTGTGCTCTCCCGTGACGACCGGTCCCATTTGCGCATCGGGATCGGCGGCGACACCCACACGCAGCCTGGGAATCTCTTGCAGCAGGCGCGCACGCACGGCCTCGGCGGTTTGGCGGCCAACAGGTACGATCACCGGCATGGCCATGCAGCGCTGGCCGGCCGAGCCGAAGGCGCCCGCGAGGACGTCGGCGATGACCTGGTCGAGATCTGCATCCGGCAGAATGACACCGTGATTCTTTGCCCCACCCATGCATTGCATACGCTGGCCATTGGCGGCGCCCCGTGCATAGACGGATTTCGCCACGGCGGTCGAACCGACAAGGCTGACGGCCTTGATGTCGGGATGATCGGTGATCGCCTGGCCGACCTCCTGCCCATGCAGGACATGGATAATCTCAGACGGCACCCCCGCTTCGATGGCCAGTTCCGCGATCCGGATGGAAGCTGACGGCGTGGGGGCCGGCGGTTTGAGAATGAAGGCATTGCCGGTGGCGATGGCGGGCGCCAGCATCCAGAGCGGGATCATGGCTGGGAAGTTGAAGGGCGTGATGCCGGCCGTGACCCCCATAGGTTCGCGGATCGAATAGACATTGGTGCCGGGACCGGCGCCCTGGGTGAATTCGCCTTTTTGTAAATGGGGCGTGCCGCAGACGAACTCCACAACGTCGAGGCCGCGCTGCAGCTCGGCCAGGGAATCGTCCAGCAATTTGCCGTGCTCGGACGACATCAGCCGGGCGAGTTCCTGCAGGTGCTCTTCGATCAAGCCTTTGAACTTGAACATCACTCCGGCCCGGCGCTGGGGCGGAAGCGCAGCCCAGGCCGGTTGCGCCGACTTGGCGATCGCCACGGCCTCGGCCAGGGTTCCGGCGTCGCCGTGTTCAAGATGGGCCTGCACCTGGCCGGTATTGGGGTCATAGACCGGGCTGACGACAGCAGCAGCGCGGGAGCTGTGCTGCCCATTGATAAAGTTGCTGATCCTGCGCATGACTCCTCCTCTTCCGCGCGTTGGGCGCAGAAATGGGTGGCCGGTCACAGCTTTTTTTACTGCTCGATTTTTCTGTCGACGCTACAGAACAGGGACTGTGGTAGATCGCGCATGACGCATTGAAATGAACTTCCCCGTCGCGCATACCGCTAACGGATATCGCGGCGCTTCGGTAGACTTCAACATACGCTCGGCCAGGCGAGAAGTCTATTGCAGCAAGCTGTCGACGATACTTTCCACGACAGAACGCTGGTTGAGGCCGACCAGACAAATGGCGTCGCACATCGGCGGGCCGCCATGCATGTCTCCGCTCGGTCCTGTTATCTTTCGAGCCGCCCCGTCGGCTACCGCTTTCTCACCCTGGCGCTCGACGAATGAAGACCAATGCCTTTGGCCGATTGCGAGGTCGCGTGGGTGGAATTGTCATCGCCCCTTGCTTGACGCCGATCGCATACCACCTGAAGATGACCCCGACGATTCTTCATCCCGTTCCGGTTCCGCGCGGAACCGTTGTGCGGTGATGCCGTTCCGACTGTCACCTCCGGCCTCAGCGCTTCCGCTCAGGCATTCATTTCATGAAGGCTGATCCCATGACCGCTTTCCGACCCGCTTTTCTCGCCGCTTCCATGCTTGCACCCTCCCTGCTCGCGCTGAGCATCGCCACGGCTTCCTTCGCAAATGCCGCCCCACAACAGCCGGAGGCGCGGCCCTTCAAGCTCGGCGCCTTCAACCTGGTGGCGCTGCATGACGCCCAGTTCGTGCTGCCCAATGACGGCAAGGTCTTCGGCCTCGGCGTCGGGCCGGCGGCGGTGACCCAGGTGCTGCAGGCCGCGGGGGCGCCGACCGAGACCATCACGCTCAGCGTCGATGCGCTGCTGGTGAAGACAGGTCAGCAGATCGTGCTGATCGATACCGGCGTGGGCGGCGCGCTGCAGGGCAGCCTGAAGCTCGCCCATGTCAAGCCGGAGACGGTGACCGATATCCTCATCACCCATGCCCATCCCGATCATATCGGCGGCCTTGTCATCAAGGGCGCGCTCGCCTTCCCCAATGCCAAGATCCGCATGGCCTCGGCGGAATGGAGCTGGCTGCAGGGCCAGGGCGACAATGCCGAGATCGTCAAGGTGATCACGCCGCAGGTGGAGACCTTCGCGCCGGGTGCTGAAGTGATGCCGGGCATCACCGCCGTCGACCTCAAGGGCCATACGCCCGGCCATAGCGGCTATGAGATCGTCTCCGGCAACAGCCGCCTGCTGGATTTCGGCGATACCGCCCATAGCTCCATCATCTCGCTGGCCAAGCCGACCTGGCATATCAGCTTCGACACCGATGGCGACCAGGGCGAGCAGAACCGCGTCGACGAACTGGCCAAGCTGGCGAAGAGCCAGGAGACCATCTTCGCGCCGCATTTCCCCTTCCCGGGCGTGGGCAAGATCGAGCCCCAGGGCGATCACTATGTGTGGAAGCCGACGCTGACGGCGAAGTGAGCCGCCGGCGACAACGAGAGCGATTACGCTGAAGGCGATGACGGGGAGAACCAGCATGCGCAACGAGACGCTGACCTATCAGGTCGATGGCCTCACCATGAAGAGCCAGCTCTTCTACCAGCCGTCGGCGAAACCGCAGGCCGGCGTGCTGGTCTGGCCGGAGGCCTTCGGCCTCGGCCCGCATGCCATCTCACGTGCCGAGCGCCTGGCCGGCCTCGGCTATGTGGCGCTGGCCTGCGACGTGTTCGGCGACGGCACTTTGCTGACAGACCTCAATCAAGCGATCGGTCTCCTGACCCCGCTTTACACCGATACGTCCCTCATGCGTGCCCGCGGCAAGGCTGGTTACGCGGCACTGACCGCCCGACCCGAGGTCGATGCCTCTCGCATCGCCTCGATCGGCTTCTGCTTCGGCGGCACCATGTCGCTGGAACTGGCGCGCGGCGGGCTCGACCTCAAGGCCGTGGTCGGCTTCCATAGCGGGCTGAAGACGACTGCACCGAAGAGCGACGCCAAGTCCTGCAAGGCGCGGGTCCTGGTCTGTATCGGCGCCGATGATCCCTTCATTCCGCCGGAGGAGCGGACCAATTTCGAAAGCGAGATGCGTGAGGCCGGTGTCGACTGGCAGATGCATCTCTATGGCGGCACCGTGCACAGCTTCACCAACACCGAAGCCGATAAGCGCAACAATCCCGCGGCGATGCGCTATTCCGCCGAAGCCGATGCCAGTTCCTGGGCGGCGATGCAGCAGCTGTTTTCCGAGACGCTGACGTAGAGATCAACGGCTCACAAGGATCGCCTGAGATAGCTTCCTCCGAAAAATGCGGCCCTCTGCGCTCATGCCTCGACATCGCAAGTACTGACCTGCATACGCTGTAGCTCAGTCACACGCGTCGTCAACCCACTTGTCGGCGCCTGACGTCGCGGGCTAGGCTTCGGCATCAGTATTGGGGGAATCATCACATGAAAATCACTCTTCCGGCGGCCGTTCTCGGCCTTGCGTCGTTGCTTGCCGTTGGGTGCAGCACAACCGAGCACGTCAATTCCGACGGCACATATCCGATTGATCCGGCCAAGTGTTCGAATGACGAGTCGACCTATGACTACAAGGTCAGCAGCGATGCCTGCACCCGCTTGATCCAGTCAGCGGCGACCAAGAAGGCGGACCTCGTCGACTATTATTACTATCGCGGCAACAATTATCTGGACCAGGCGGAATATCCCACCGCCATTCAGGACTTCGATGCAGCGCTGAAACTCGACCCGAACTATCTCGACGCATTGAACAGCCGCGGCATCGCCTATCAGAGCATGGGCAACTATGATGCGGCGCTAGCCGATTATGACCGGCTGACCGAGTTGAAGCCGGACTACCCCTATGCTTATGGCGACCGTGGCTCGCTCTATGCGCTCCAGGGCGATGAAGCAAAGGCCGTTCCGCAACTCAATCGCGCGATCGAGCTCGCCAAGGGCAATGGTCTCAGTTACCGCACGCGCTGCTACGGCTATGGCCTGCTCAAGAAGGAAGACCTGGCGGTCGCCGATTGCAACCAGGCGCTGAATCTGCGTTCGGATGACGACATCGCCTTGGTCTTCCGCGGCTACGCCCATTATCATGCCGGGCATCTGGATGCGGCGATCGCCGACTATAACGCCGCCCTGCATATCTATCCCAAGAATGTCTCCGCCCTTTATGCCCGCGGCGTCGCCTATGCGGCGCAGGGGAAGACCGACCTCGCCAAAGCTGACCTCACCGCCGCACGGTCCGCACGCCCGCATGTCGATGTGCTGTTCAATCTCCAAGGCATCAAGCCGCCCGCCGGGCTGTGACCGCGCGGCGGGCGATGAATGCCCGGATCGAGTCCCTGGATCGACTCCAGGCATGACAGATGGGGACATGGCGACACTTGCGCGTCCCGTCCGCCATCTGTCATCGCCCGCCTGTCCTATGACAAAGATCGTATCCCACCGCACCCTCTCGGACGCAAATCCCAAGCCGCATCACTGAAATCCCATCGCCGCGCGGCTGTCTAAAATTCGCAGAAATTTCCTCGAAAAATGCGCGTTTCATCAATATTTGTTTACGTTTTTCCGCGATAGAGTTCGCGCTGATATGTGGTGATTCCAGGTTGCGTCATTTCCGGCACGACCTGCGAGATGAGGATCGGCCCATGACGCGGGCACGCGCAGCAACGGAAAGTCCTGAGGTATTGCTGGCGATCATCCGTGCGCAGACGGAGATCGCGCAGCTCGGCCTCGACCTCGGTAGCGTCATGGCGCTGGTCGCCGATCGCGTGCGCACCCTCACCCATGCTACCGGTGCCGTCGTCGAACTGGCCGAGGGCGAGGACATGGTCTATCGCGCCGGCGCAGGGATTGGCGACGATCTCCTCGGCCTGCGCCTCAAGCGCCAGGGCAGTCTTTCGGGTCTTTGCGTCGCCAGCAACGAGATCCTGAGCTGTACCGATTCCGAGATCGATGACCGCGTTGACCGCGAGGCCTGCCGCAAAGTCGGGCTGCGCTCGATGATGGTGGCACCGCTCAGTCACGACGGTACGACGGTCGGCGTGCTCAAGGTCGCCTCGGCGGCGGTCGCTGCCTTCAGCGAAGAAGATCGAAAGGTCCTGCAGCTGATGTCCGGGCTGATTGCCGCGGCGATGTTCCATGCTGCGCGTAACGACATGGCCGAGCTCTATCACCGGGCGACCCATGATCCGCTCACCAACCTCGCCAACCGTGCCTTGTTCTATGACCGGCTGCGTCAGGCGCTGGCACTCGCCGAGCGCAGATCGGCACAGCTCGGCATCATCAATCTCGACATGGACGGGCTCAAGGCGATCAACGATAATTTCGGCCATCGCGCCGGCGATGCGGCAATCCGCGAGACCGCCAGCCGCCTGAGCCTTGCCTGCCGGCGCTCCGACACGGTGGCGCGCCTCGGCGGCGATGAATTTGCCATCATCCTTACAGAGACCCAGGACAAACCGGCCGCCGAGCAGCATGTCCAGCGCCTCATCCAAGCGGTACGCGAACCCTATTTTTTCGAAAACAACCCCCTGGCGCTCGATGCCAGCATCGGCCTTTCGGTCTATCCCGAAGACGGCCGCGACCCCACCGACCTCATCGATCGTGCCGACCGCGTGATGTATGAGAGGAAGCGGCTGAAAAAGGCCGAGCGTTACAGCGCGTAAACACGTGTGGCGTCGTGCGCAGGAGGGGTGCTCCTACCGAGATGAAGCGCTTCTCCGGCGACCTTGAACATGATCACCCGACGGCCCCAGCCTCCTCTGTCACTTTCGGGCTTGACCCGAGAATCCACGGCAGACATCCAGCTTGCTGTTGGGATGGATGCCCGGATCAAGTCCGGGCATGACAAGCAGGAAAAGATGGCGAAGGAGCGCCTACAGCATCGACCCCGTGTCGATGAAACGCTGGTGCCAGGAAAGGGCTTCGGTCAGCAGAGTCGGCGTCTGCAAGCCGTAGGAGCCCTGCAAAGCGCGCTTGTAGTAGTCCTGCAAGGCGGGACGGTAGCTGGGATGGGCACAGTTCTCAATGATGACCTTGGCGCGCTGCTTGGGCGAGAGGCCACGCAGATCGGCGAGGCCCTGTTCTGTCACAATCACCTGCACGTCCTGGGTGATATGATCTACATGCGACGCATGCGGCACGATGGCCGAGATCTTGCCGCCCTTCTTCACCGATGGCGCCATGAAGACTGAGATGAAGGCGTTGCGGGCGAAATCGCCGGAGCCACCGATACCGTTCATGATGCGCGAGCCCATCAGATGGGTCGAATTGACGTTGCCGTAGATATCCGCTTCGATCAGGCCATTCATGGCGATGCAGCCCAAGCGCCGGATCAGTTCCGGATGATTGCTGATCTCCTGTGGCCGCAGGATCATCTTGTCGCGGAAGCTCGCCATCCGCGCGTTGATCGAGGCAGCGGCGTCGGGGCTCAGCGAGAAGGCCGTCGCCGAGGCGATGCGCAGCCGGCCGCTATCCAGGAGATCGATCATGCCGTCCTGGATCACCTCGGTATAGGAGGTCATGTCATGGAACGGGCCATCGATCAGGCCGCCCAGCACGGCATTGGCGACATTGCCGACGCCTGACTGCAGCGGCAGCAGGCTTGCCGGCAGGCGGCCCTTGGCGACTTCATGGCTGAAGAATTCCAGGAGATGTCCGGCGATGGCGCGGGCGGTGTCATCCGGCGCCTCGAAGGGCGCGTTGCGGTCGGGCGCGTCGGTCTCGACCACAGCGACGATCTTTGCGGGATCACAGCGAAAGGCGGTCTCGCCGATCCGGTCATCGGCGCGAATGAGTGGGATCGGCACGCGATTGGGCGGCAAGGCGGTGCCGTAATAGATGTCGTGCATGCCCTCAAGGGCGGCATTCTGCCAGCGATTGACCTCGATGATCACCTGGCGCGCGCGATCGAGCCAGGTCTTGTTGTTGCCGACCGAAGAGGATGGCACCAGCGTGCCATCGGCGCGAATTCCAGAGACCTCGATGACGGCGGTGTCGAGTTCACCCAGGAAGCCTTGCCAGGCCATCGGCGCCACCTGGGAGAGATGCATGTCGAGATATTCCATTTCGCCGCGATTGATCTTCTCGCGGGAGATCGGATCCGAGTTATAGGGGAGGCGCAGCTCGATGCCATTGACCTTGGCCAAGGCGCCGTCGAGTTCCGGTCCGGTCGAGGCGCCAGTCCAGACCTGGATGCGGAAGGGATGGCCAGCCGCCTGCTCGCTCTCGATCCGTTTTGCCAGCGCCTGCGGCACCGCCTTCGGATAGCCGGAGCCGGTAAAGCCGCTCATCCCCACCACCGTATTCGGCTTGATCAGGGCGGCAGCCGCTTCCGCCGGCATCACTTTGCCGCGGAGGGTGGGATTGGCGATACGGGTCTGGTCGGTCATGGGGGCCTCGGGGAGCAAGCCAGGAAAACGGCGGCGCCGGGAACAGCGGCCGCCGGAACGAAACGCACCGCAGCATAGGCCCGCCGCTTGGCATTTGGGAATAGAAGAGATCGGCAGTCACGACAGCACAAATCGCCGATCAGTTTTGCGCCAAATGCGTGGCCGCTTACGGCATCGGGCAAAATGCCAGTGAACACACCAACACAAACAAGGCCTTGTCAGAAGACAGATTGCTGGAAGGTGGAGCTCTCGCCTAAATTTGGAGACCGCATGATGTTGCAAACCATAAGGCTTCGCGACAAATGACCGCAGCAAACATCTTTCCATCCGGTTACACGGTCGCGCCGATGACGCGGGCCGAGGCTGATCAGCTCGGCGATTGGGCGGGGGAAGAAGGCTGGAATCCGGGCCTGGCCGATATCGATGTTGCCTGGGGGTGTGATCCGCAAGCCTTCATTGCTTTGCGCAAGGACGGGGTTCTGGCGGGCGGCGCGACCATCATCGCCTATGGTGATGCGGCCGGTTTCCTCGGCCTTTACATCATGCGGAAGGATCTGCGCCGCCAGGGACAGGGGCGCCTTTTCTGGCACGAGCTGTTGCGACGGCATGCGGCGCGGTTGCAGCCGAACGCGCCAATCGGCCTGGACGGTGTCTTCGACATGGCACCCTTCTATGCCGCCGACGGGTTCAAGCTGCTTTATCGCGACCTGCGTTACGAAGGCATCGCAGCCGGCGAGAGGGCGGGAGGCAAAACGGATGCTGCAGTCCTGCCACTCGACAAAATCGCCTGGGAGAGCCTGACTGCCTATGATGCCGCGGTCTCCAGCATCGCCCGGCCTGATTTCATGCGCCGCTGGCTGACCGTATCCGGTGGCAAGGGCTTCGCGGCGTTGC
>DATMUQ010000186.1:0-2160 GCA_035563795.1 Terriglobales bacterium
CGGTCTCGCATCTTGACCTGTTGCCGACCTTGTCCGGCATCGCCCAAGGTGGGCCGGTCTTCAACCCGGTCTCACCGGTCGATGGCCGCGATCTGCGCGCAGCATTGAGCTTCGGCAGCGAGCCCAAGGGCGAGATCCGCGCCGAATATATGGGCGAGGGCTACCAGGCGCCGGTCGTCATGGGTCGGCGTGGCACACAGAAATTCATCTATACCCGGGATTTCGATCCCGTGCTCTACGACCTGGAAAAGGATCCGCAGGAACGCGTCAATATCGCTGTGACTGAAAGCCAGACAGTGGCCGAGTGGAAGGCCGCGATCGAAGGTTCCTATGATCTCGAAGCTTTGCGTCGCACGGTGATCGATAGCCAGCGTCGTCGCCGTCTCATTCATGACGCACTGACGCGGGGTAAGGTCGCGACCTGGGATTACGAGCCGCGCACCGATGCCGGCACCCAATACTATCGCAACTGGGGCGCCGAACTGCCGGATCCGGATCGCGCCTTGCGCTGGCCGCGGAAAGCCTGATCTCGTTCCTGATGCTCAGCCGTTCTTGAACGAGCGCAGGATCTGCCGCTGTACCTCGACATAGCCGGGTGCTGTCGTCTTCAGCTTGTCGGCGATGACGGCATTCAATTGCGGCAGCGCATGGAAGGGCACCGCCGGAAAGGCATGGTGCTCGATGTGATAAGGCATGTTCCAGGCGAGGAAGCGCACGAGGCCATTGGTATAAGTGGTGCGGGTGTTCTCCAGCATGTCCGATGTCTCCGGGCAGAGCGCGTGTTCCGCCAGCAGATAGACCCGCAGGAAGGGTTGGCCGAGGATCGCCGGCAAGACCCAATAGATCAGTGCCGCATCGCTGCGCAGGATCAGTGAGGCGACCAGCACGATGGCATAGAGTGCCAGGATCAGCCGCGCCTCCCGGATGACATCCTGGCGCTGGCGGTCGTTACCGAAGAAGTCCCCTTCCGCCTTGCCGCTTGCCTGGGCGATCACCAGCCGGCTCTGGCCGATCCAATAAGGCAGGCCGCTGACATGGCGGAGCCATTGCCGGAGAGTCTGCGGCTTCGGATAGGCGAGTTCGGGGTCGCGTGCCGGATCCTGGGTGAAGCGATGATGCGCGAAATGGAAGAGCCGGAAATATTCGCGCGGCAGCAGGAGGAGCGTACCGAGCACAAAGCCGATGCCGTCATTGAGACGCCGGCTGGCAAAGGCGGTGCGATGAATGCATTCATGCAGCGGCGTGAAGAGGAAGATCAGCACCACGCCATGCAGGATCATGGCCGGCAACAGCCAGATGGTCTCCTGGGCGTGATAGACGAGGAGGCCGGTCGCCAGCAGCAAAGCGACATGGGCGGCGAGCTGCATCAGGCCCAGTCTGTCCGATCGTTCGGAGAGCCGGCGCAAGGTAGCGGCATCGATGATCTCGCTGCGGGTCGCATTCTCGGCCATGCTGGGTCCGGTACTGCCTCATGACATCAGCCGCATGATGGGCTGGCGACTGGTTCCTGTCCAGCAAGCAGAACTTGCCGGCGCTCATTCGGCGTTACCAAAGCGAGCAGGATCTGCACCACGGCGGCAACGAGGACGAGGCCATAGACCGGCGCGAAGCTGCCCATCAGGCTCCTGGCATAACCGCCGCCGAGATTGCCGAGCAGGCCGCCGAGACCAAGCGCGATATTGCCGATGCCGAAAAGCAGGGTTGCCGCATCGCCCTTGAACCAGGCGCTGATATAGGCCGGCACCAGGCCGAAGATGGCATAGAAGGCGAGGCCGAAGCTGAGACCGGCAAGCTGCATCAGCCGTGGCCCCAAGGCCGGCGCCAGATAGGGCAAGGCAAGCGGGATGATCGCCGCCACGCTCAGCAGCAGATAGGTGACCAGCATGGCCCATTTGATCGAGATCTTGTCGGCCAGCCAGCCGAGGGCGAAGCCGCCCACCATGCCGATGCCGCCGATCAGGCTCCAGAGGTGGCTGGCATCGCTCGCCTGCCAGCTGAAATCTTCCCGCAGCAACGGCACCAGATAGGTCTGGAACGGCATGCAGGAAAGGCCGTTGAAGAACATGGTGGCGATCATCAGGAGGCCAAGCGGCCGCAACACGGTACGCAGCCGCAGCCGCAGAGGCGATGCGGCCGGTTGGGTCGCGGCCGGTGCCGCTG
>DATMUQ010000187.1:0-3228 GCA_035563795.1 Terriglobales bacterium
GCGGGATCGTCAGCCCCGGCAAGCCGGCGGCGGCGATTGCATCGATCAAGCTGCCCGTGTGCGATGCGGATGTCGATGGTTCAGCGCAGGAGAAAGCAATGTCCAGCGGCCGGGCCTGCCGCGATTCCTGTTCCAGCCAGCTGGCTGAGCGGATGAAGGCGGCACGATCGAGGTCGGTCTGAATGAAGCTCATGGCTTTTGCTTTCTGATGATCGGTGTCCGGCAGTCACTTTTCTGTCATAACCCTGTCGCGACCTTAAGGCCGTGCCGCGCCGGGCCAAAACGAGAAGAAATCGCGCAAGCCGCAAGTCTGGCTTTGGTCACGCAGCCAGCCGGAATCCCCGCTGCCGGGCAAAAAAGAGGCAGTGCCGAAGCACTGCCTGAAGTCACGAGCGATGGTTCTGGGAGGGACGGCATCGCTCTTTCATCCGGCCGATCGCGCAGAGGGATCGACCGAAATCGGTGGCGGAAACCTGTGGGCGGAATCAGCGGGCCTGGCCGTCACGCATCATTCGCTGCCGGCGGGCGATCGACAAATTGGCTCAGCCGGGCAACCGCGGCATAGGCGCGATGCGGTGTGATGAACCGGCTGCCATCGAGCAGAATGAAATGCCGGTCAAGGGCTGCAAACCGATAGGATTGGCGCCCCTCGTTTCCATGCGCATTGTGGTGGTCGGCGATCAGCAGGCCGACGGCCTGATCGTTGTGATGAATGGTGAGCTGGGCAGCATCGTTGTGCTGCGCGAAAGATGAGGACGACATCTGCGTCTCCCTGGGTCAATGCTGATGGGGATCAATGCTGGATCGGGTGAACCTCCCGGCCGCTTATGGGGGCCGCGATATCAGCTATCGACATCGGCAAGTTGACACGGCTGCCGTTCTGGCGGGGTTTTGCATGCTGAGCTCCGTATCGCTTGATGGGCGGGGATCGGGGTCATTTCCGTGACCGGGATCGTCGCACGCCGCATTCTTCTGAGGATCAGATAAGCGTGCCGGTATGCCTTCGGCAAACTAGAATAGCTGGGTCCGGCACAAGTTGCGCTCGCGCCACATTGGCTGCATCGCGATGAGACACCGGCCCGCCGTCATTTGATCGAGCGCAAAGTTGCCGTCGCCGGTGCGTGGCATGCTTCCGTCATCACAAGAGGAGAAGCGCCATGGTGCAAAAGATGAAGGCCGCGCGGGTCCATGAATTCGGCAAGCCACTGGAAATTGAGGATGTTGCGGTCCCCGAGGTAAAGCCTGGAACCGTCCTGGTCAAAGTGTCGCATTCCGGTGTCTGCCACACCGATCTCCATGCCGCCGATGGCGATTGGCCGGTGAAGCCGAGCTTGCCCTTCATACCCGGCCACGAAGGCGTCGGCACGGTTGCTGCCATCGGTGCCGGTGTCACCCATGTGAAAGAGGGCGATCGGGTCGGTGTTCCCTGGTTGCACACCGCCTGCGGTCATTGCGAGCATTGCCTGACCGGCTGGGAGACCTTGTGTGATGGCCAGCAGATGACTGGCTACACCGTCGATGGCGGCTATGCCGAATATGTGCTGGCCGATCCCAATTATGTCGGCCGCCTGCCGGACAAGCTCGATTTTGCCGCCGCCGCACCTCTGCTTTGCGCCGGCGTCACCGTCTATAAGGGGTTGAAGGTGACGGATACCAAGCCCGGCGACTGGGTGGTGATTTCCGGCATCGGCGGCCTCGGCCATATGGCCGTGCAATACGCCAAGGCGATGGGACTGCATGTCATCGCCGTCGATATCGCCGACAGCAAGCTCGCCCTCGCCGAGCGCCTTGGCGCCGATCTCACCATCAATGCCAAGAGGACGGATCCGGTCGCGGCGGTGCAGAAGGCCATTCGCGGCGCCCATGGCGTTCTCGTCACCGCTGTCTCCCGCACGGCTTTCGCGCAGGGTGTTGGCATGCTGCACAAGCGCGGCACCATGTCCCTGGTCGGCCTGCCGCCGGGAGATTTCGACCTGCCGATCTTCGATGTCGTACTCAATGCGAAGACGGTTCGCGGCTCGATCGTCGGTACCCGTAAGGATCTCGAGGAATGCCTCGCTTTTGCCGCCGAAGGCAAGATCAAGGCCGATATCACGCTGGATCAGCTCGACAACATCAACAACATCTTCACGAGGCTGAAGGCCGGCACCATCGATGGTCGCATCGTGATGCAGATCTGACATTCATCGGCGGGACATCTCTGTCGCGCGCAGCCTTGCTCATCGTTGAAGACAGCCTCCCTTCGCCCTGCTGGATGGAGGCTGTCATATTTTCCGCTCACCTTCCGTGCGATGCTTATCGCGGAGTCCCGCCGGGCGAGGGTGGCAGCTGGCCGTCGCGTGGCACGCCAGGGCGACAGATCCATCTCCTCTTTTGTTGAGAAAGAAGTCGGTCTGCCGCGGCAGATCTCTTCCGGCACGGCGTCTCTAGAAGTAAGCCGGGCCGGTCGGGTGTCAGGCAAAGGCAAAGAGGTATTTAAAGAAGGCTGATGGACCGGTTAGTGGTGGATTACACTTGATGTCGGCTGGAAAAACGCAACTCAAGCTTGTTGACATTGCCATTAACCATTCGTCAAGCGATCGAAATTAAAGTAATTCTTTCGTAAATTGCTTTGGGCTTTCCGAAGCCGCCACGATGTTGGGGTCGTGGCACAAGGGGGACAAATGGGCTGGTCTAAGGTAGCGGAGACGACGGGTAACGACGAATCCGCATTGATGAGCGCGCTGCAACGCCTGGACCGTCATCGACAGAATCGCTGGGGCCTGGAACTGCGGCTCTCGGCCTTGCGGCCCTATCATCGCAAGCCGCAGAATGTGCGTGCGGTGCGCAAATTGCTGACGCCGTTGCGTCAGCGTTACGAAGCCTCCGTCTTCCAGCTGTCCTCGGGCGACCTCTTCATTCTCATGCAATGCCCGTCGATCAGCGAGGCCAAACCGGTCCTGACCAATATCCTGGCGCTGTTTGCCGAAGACCCGTTGCTGGCCGGCAAGGGTGAGGCCGAGGCGCTCGATGCGCTATCGCCGATTTTCGATCTGGAAACCGGCTATGAAGCGGCGCGCAATCACATTGCCAGCGTGATCGAACAAAGCCGTGGCCTGCGGGCCGAAGCGGCGGCCGATCCGTCGGGCAAGGGTCCGGCAAATGTCATCTCGCCCCAGCAGATCACCGAGATCGAACGCGCCATCAAGACGGCCAATCTGGCCAATCTGTTGCGGCGGCAATCGGCTT
>DATMUQ010000188.1:0-7596 GCA_035563795.1 Terriglobales bacterium
AGCCGACAACGATGGCGAACAGCACGCCGGTGATGATCAGGGTCTGAACCTGGTCATGATGGAACCCGCCGATACGCTTGTTGAGCAGGCGCTCAAGCTCGGACGAACCAGTCGCATAGAACTGTTGCAGGATGGCCAGCGACTTGGTGGCCGTTGCCTCGTCGATCGCTCCCTTGCCGACCATGTCGACCAGGGCTGCGAGGTTCTGCTTGGAGGCCAGATAGCTGGGGTCGAGATTGGCCTTGAGGCTGCCATCCGCATTGCCGCTATAGGCCGAGGCGAGATCACCATCGACGCCGTCCAGCAGCGATTTGAGGCCACCGAGGGTCACATAGAAATCGACCTGTTCTGAGGCATCGATCTTGCCGTCCTGCCAGACCTTGCGGCTGATCAGCGTCATGTCGCGCAGCCGATCAATGAGGTCCGGCATCTTCACCAGGACGAGATCCATGACATAGTAGCTGTCGAGGTCGGGATCGAGGATGAGGTTTGACTTGTCGCCGATGCGGCCGATGAGTGCGCGCAAAGACGAGGTGTCGAGGCTCGTAGGATTGGCGGCGGCGACATCCTGCACTGCCTTGGTGGCGAGGTCGGCGCTTTCCATGCCGTCGCCGAAGCTGCTCTCAAGATCGGCGATTTTCGGCAGACTGGCGGTGGCTCCTTGCTTGCTGTCGAGCGCCTGATTGGTCAGCGAGAAATGGATCTTCGCCAGATCGCGCAGGTAGAAGTTGCCCTGATTTTCTTTTGCGGCGAAATCAATGGCGATGTTTTGCTGTGCGATCAATGCCCACAGCAGGTAGCAGATCGGGATCAGGAATAAAAGTGATGCCAGGCCAAGTTTGTGCGCGATAGTCAGCTTTTTCACGATGCTTCGCCCCAACAGCAAAAAGAAACATTTCGAAATAAATTGATGAGAATTAGCTCACCTCCGAACATGATATCGATCACATCACTTAAACTAAGATTAATGAAAATCCCGGATGTTCTTTTAATTCGAGCTAGGACGCCGGTCTGAAGTTTTGAGATGCGGGTGTTAGGAATAACCAAACTTTTTTCCCACTTCAGGCGCCCTCCTATGGCAAATTTATTGCGGTGCGGCGTTGCTTCGCAGCCTCTAGCCATTTCCTATCGCTCCGCCATTCTCCATATTGATGTCGGCCTTTTCGCATTCATGCTGCGTGCTCTAAGATGATCGTTCGCCCCCGCCCGTCGGCCTGGCAGTTGTTGTTCATTCTGCGGGGATCGATCGTTCCGCAGATTGCGCCGCAGATTCTGCTGGCGGCATTGCTCGGCCTGATTGTCGCCGTCGGGCAGCGTTATTACCCGGTCTTCTTTCCGTCTTTCACCATTGTGCCGTTCAGCCTGATCGGCCTGGCCTTTTCCATCTTCCTCGGCTTCCGCAATTCGGCGAGCTACGAGCGCTATTGGGAAGGACGGAAGCTGTGGGGCCAGTTGATCATCGATACCCGCAGCCTGGCACGTCAGCTGCTGACCCTGATGGGGCCGGCGCCGGCGATGGCAACCGCATCTGATACGGAAGAAGTCTTGGCCGACGGGCGGCAGATGGTCCGCAAGCTGATCGCGTTTTCCTATGCGCTCAAGCACCACCTGCGCGGCACCGAGGCCGCGGCCGATCTGAAGAATTTTTGGCCGGCGGAGGATCTCGCGCGATTGCTCGGCCGCAGCAACATTCCGGACGCGATCCTGCTCTCGCTTTCCACTGACCTGCGCAAGTGCCGCGACCGCGGCTGGCTCAGCGATCAGCTCCTGCGCGCCATGGATGAGAGGGTGACCTCATTAGCGACAGTGCTCGCAGCCTGTGAGCGTATTCGCAACACGCCCCTGCCCTTTGCCTATACCTTGCTGCTGCATCGCACGGCCTATCTCTATTGC
Organism: Terriglobales bacterium; assembly: GCA_035563795.1. GTDB lineage: Bacteria > Pseudomonadota > Alphaproteobacteria > Dongiales > Dongiaceae > Dongia_B. The sequence continues at coordinate 1,894 of DATMUQ010000188.1, forward strand.
TTCCTGCTGCCTTTCGGATTGGTGGACACGATCGGTCTGATGACGCCACTGGTGGTGGCGATCGTCTCCTATACCTTCTTCGGGCTCGATGCCCTGGGGGACGATATCGAGGAGCCATTCGGCGATCTGCCCAACGACCTGCCGCTCGATGCCCTGTCGCGCACCATCGAAATCAATCTCCGCGACGCCATGGGCGAGCGCGATCTGCCGCCACCGCTGGTGCCGGTCGATTTCTGCCTCATGTAGGCTATCAAATTGAAATAATTTAATAATATCCCTGAACGGTAACGCGCCAGATCGTTGCTTGACTTTAGTCCTGCCCGTCCGCAAGATCATTTGTATGATAATTAAAAGAGCCGACACACCCGGATAGTCGGCCTGGACGGGGAGGATCATGAACGGCAAGTCCTTCGAGCATGTCGTCCGCATGCAAAACATCCGGATGGCCTATGGCAAGGTGACGGCATTGCACGACGTCACCCTGGAGATCGGCCGCAACGAGATCGTCGGCCTGATCGGCGACAATGGGGCCGGCAAATCCACCCTGATCAAGATCATGACCGGGGTGCAGAAGCCGAGCGGCGGCCGCCTCTTCATCCGCGACCAGGAGATCGATTTCGCCTGCTATTCGGTGCGCGAGGCGCATCATTGGAAGATCGAGACCGTGCATCAGGAGAAGAGCCTCGGCGACAAGCAGCCGCTGTGGCGCAATTTCTTTGCCGGGCGGCAGATCACCAATCGCTGGGGCTTCATCGATATCAAGAAGGAAAAGCAGATCACCAATGATGTGCTGTTGCGGCAGATCGGCTTTCGTGGCGTCGGCATTACCGCCGACAGCGCCGTCTCCAAGCTCTCCGGCGGAGAGCGCCAGGGCGTCGCCATTGGCCGGGCGATGTATTTCGATGCCGATCTCATCGTGCTCGATGAGCCGACCGTGGCCCTTGCCTTGAAGGAAGTGCACAAGGTCCTCGACTTCATCCGCTCGATCAAGCAGTCCGGCCGCGCCTGCCTCTATATCGAGCACAACCTTGCCCATGTGCATGAACTCTCCGATCGCCTGATCGTGCTCGATCGCGGCCGGGTGGTCAGCAATATCCCTCAGGGCAGCATGACTTTGCAGGAATTGCAGACCCATCTCCTCGACCTGCAGCGCCAGAAGGAGGCGGCCGCGTGACCATGGCATCCCTCTCGCCGATGCAGCGTAGCAAGTCGACCTGGAATCCCCTGGCCCTTGAAGGATTGCCGATCTGCCTCGTCTTCCTCGCAATCCTGGTGGCGTTGATGGTGATCGCGCCAAATGCCTTCCTCGGCTATCGCACCTATCTGTCGATCATCGTCAATTACCAGCCGCAGATCATCTGTGCCCTGGGCCTGACCTTGATCATCGCCGCCGGGGAGATCGATCTCGCCTTCCCCGCGACGATCACCCTCACCAGCCTGATCTTCGCCGCTTTCTATCGCTTCGACATCGTCGTCTGGATGCAGGAGCCGATGACCTGGCTTGGTTTGATGCATGACAACATGGCACCGGAAGAGATCGCCGCGATCCAGTCCTGGATATGTTGGCTGGGCTTGTTCGTCGCGGTCGGTGTCGGCGCCCTCACCGGCTGGATCGCCGGCCTGCTGGTGGCGCAACTCGGCATCCCCTCGATCATCGCCACGCTTGCTTTGTCTTTCGTCTGGCGCGGCCTGGCCGTCTTCCTCGCTGCCGGCAAGCAGTTCGCTTTGCGCGGTTTCAGCGAGACGACGCTCTGGGACGTCACCACCGGCCGCATCTTCACCGGCCTGTTCGCTACGCCCGGCGTCGTCCTGCGCAAGCCGGACGGCATCCCGATGCAGATGATCTACGGCCTCGCTATCGCCGTCATCCTGTGGTTCATCCTCAACCGTCACCGCTTTGGCGAATCCCTGCTCTTCATCGGTGACAATGCCAATGTCGCCCGTGTGCTCGGCATCGATGTGCGCCGCAGCCGGGTGAAGCTCTTTACCCTGATGGGCGCCCTGGCCGGTATCGCCGGCATTTTCCTGACGACGGAAACCGAGAACTTCACCACCACCCAGGGCCAGTCCTCGCTGCTGATCGTCATTGCCGCGGTCTTCATCGGCGGCACCTCGATCTTCGGCGGCTCCGGCACCATCATCGGCAGCTATATCGGCCTTCTCATCGTCGCCGTGCTGCAGGTCGGCATGGTGGCCGCCAATCTCAGCGGTGCCGTTGCCGATATGGTGATCGGCCTCGTCTTCCTGGGCGCCGTCATCTTGCACATGCTGGTCGAGAAACCGGAGCGCCTGAAAGGCCTCGGCCTCATCGCCCGGCGACACTGAGTTCGCAGATCGGCCCGGCGGGTGACCGGGTGCACAGACAATAAGAATCTCACCCCGCGAAACCCACAGCTCGTGCGACATATGGGAGGACAAGAATGCGATCCATAAGCATGCAATCCAGGGGGCTTCTACTCGGTTTGACCGTTGCTGCCTGCGCCCTGACGGTTCAGCTTTCTCCGGCGGCGGCGGATGACAAGATCGGCCAGGGTGTCACGGTCTATATGCAGATGGGCGGACAGCCGGGCGAGTCGCCAGTCCTGCCGCGTACCAACGGGGCCAAGGCCGCCGCGGCGGCTTTCGGTGTCGAGCTGCATGAGCAATATTCCAGTTGGCAGCCGGAAACCATGCTGTCGCAGTTTCGCGAGGCGGTCGCCGCCAAGCCGAGCTGCATCGTCATCATGGGCCATCCAGGCAATGACGCCTTTGCCGACCTCGTCGCCGATGCCGTGGCCCAGGGCATCATCGTCACCTCGAACAATTCGCCGCTCAATGACTTGCTGCCGAAATACCAGAGCAAGGGCTTCGGCTATGCCGGCGTTGATCTCTATGAGGGCGGCGCCATCACCGCGCGTTCGATGCTGGCAGCCGGCTTGAAGAAAGGCGATCATGCGTTGGAATACGGCAATTTCAGCGCGGGCGATCGCGGCCTTTCGGATAAGGGTCTCGCCGACACGCTGGAGAAGGCCGGCGTCATCGTCGACCGGGTCGAGATGTCGCAAGAGGTGAATGGCAGTCCGCCGCTCGCTATCCCGATCCTGGTCGCCTATCTGCAGCAGCATCCCGAGACCAAGGGCCTGGCGACCCAGCATGGCGGGGTTACTGCGCAGCTGCAGGCGGTCCTCGAACAGGCCGGCAAGAAGCCGGGCGACATGATCGTCGGCGGCATCGACCTAGATCCGAAGACCGTGGACGCCGTGAAGGGCAAATATGTGACCGCGACCCTGGACCAGCAGCTTTATCTGCAGGGTTTCCTGCCGGTGCTGCAATGCGTGCTGAGCGCCAAATACAAAATGGGTGGCTTCACCACCAATACGGCGGCCGGGACCCTCAATCCGGAGAATGTCGATGCGCTGGTGCCGCTGATCGATCAGGGTATCCGCTGAAGCGGTTAGATCTGCATGAGAAAGCCCCGTCCACACAGGACGGGGCTTTTACATTGCTTCGGACTAGAAGGTGAAAGCGCTGCCCAGGCCGAAATTGAACGAGTCATAGCCGCCATGGGCGGCGTCGGCTGAGCTGCCATCGGCATGGGCATAGCCGAGCTCACCGTCGATCATGATACCTGGTCCCATGGCATATTGGGCCGTCAGCACGGCCTGATGAATCTTGCGGTTCGAGCCGGCATCATCGAGACCGTCGATATGCGAATAGCTGTATTGGGCACCGAAGGTCCAGGCATCCATGGTATAAGCGAGGCCACCACCGGCAACCCACATGTCGCCGCCATGATTGCTGGTGAAATCACCGCTAATCGGGTCGTAACGGGCATTTATGTCCGACATATATTGGAAGGCGCCGCCAATCGCAAAATTGCCGAAAGTGAGGTTCACGCCGGTCTGGTAGAACTGCTTCTTCTTATTGTTGTCGCCATCGGTGGCAAGCGCCCAGGAGCCGCCGCCGCCCGCCTGGATACTGAATCCTTCGAAATCGTGGCTATAGCTGAGATAGGCGTCGATGATCTGCTTCTGATCGCCCTTGTTATCGGCGTTCATCGTGGTGTGGCCGTTGCCGCTCTCATGATTGTCATTTGGGGTCCAGGACAACGCCAGCTGGAAACCGCTGAAGCTCGGCGACAAATAGACGATCTTCTGCGCCTTGCCATTCGCACCGTCGGTGGCATTCTCCGTGTCGACGCCCTCGCAGACCGTGGCAGACAGGGCGAAGGTATTGACGAAGGCATTGTTGTTGATCGTGTCTTGCGAGAAGGCGCCGAAATTACTGGTCCCGCCCACCGGTGTCACGCATTGCGTCGCCAGGGCGCTGTCCTGGGAGCCGATGCGGACTTCGCCGAAACCGCCCTGGAAGTAGACGAAGGCGGCGTCGATCTGGTCACCGGTCTTCTGCTCGCCTTCCAGCTCGACGCGGGTACCGACCGTCAGGCCATTATCCAAGGTGGTATGGCCGATGAAGTAGATTTCGGCGTCGCTGGTGACTTCGGTCGCGTCGTGGTTATTGCCGAGATCGTTCTGGCCATGGTCGTCGATATTGGCGTTGAACGAAGTCCTGAAGAAGCCGCCGAGACCGAGCTTGACGCCATCGGCAGCGAAGGCCGGGCTGGCGATCAAGCCGGCACCGACCAGAGCCGAAGTACCAAGGAGAAGTTTTTTCATTTTGATCTCCCCTAATTAGGTCTGGATTTCTGACTTATGGCGAATTCCGAAACACCTAATCCCGCTTGCTCTACTCCCATGCGCGAGTCTGCCTGTCCTTGATCTTGCGCAATTACGCCACGCTTTGTCGAATGGATAAATCAACAACGCGACCGCAACATCGCTGCGTCGGCATCGTCGATGATACCGATATCAAGGGCTGTCCCATCATTCGCGGGTATGCAGTGAAAATCGTACAACGAAAAAGCCCCCGTACGTGGTACGGGGGCTTCTCGTTTCCTCGAACGCGATCGCGGCGATTACTTCGCCAATGCCTTCTGGATCACGTCATGGGTATAGGCGCCTTCCGGCTTCTTGGTGATCACCGGATCGGAGCCGCCGCCCATCAGGGTATCGACCGTATGCTCATAAGCGGCATCGTCGAGCCAGCCGGTGCCCTTCGGGTTCTTGCCGATCAGCTTAGCGATTTCCTGCATCATGGTCTTCTGATGACCTTCGGTCTGGGCGCCGGTCTCGTCATTGTTGAGGACGATCTTGACCGCTTCGTCCTGATGATCGCGGGCATATTCCCAGCCCTTCATCGAGGCCCGCAGGAAGCGCGCCAGCTTGTCGACCTTGGCGGGATCCTTCAGCGTGTCTTCCAGCGTGTAGACGCCGTCTTCCAGGGTCGAGACCTTCTCATCCTCATACTTGAAGGTGACCAGCTGGTCGGCCTTCAGCTGGCCGGATTCGATGATCTGCCAGTATTCGTTATAGGTCATGGTGGAGATGCAATCGGCTTGCTTCTGCAGGATCGGATCGACGTTGAAGCCCTGCTTCAGCACCTTGACGCCACCGGCCGAGCCATCCGTCTTCAGGCCGAGCTTGGCCATCCAGTTGAGGAACGGATATTCATTGCCGCCGAACCAGACGCCCAGCGTGTGATTGGCGAAATCCTTCGGCGTCTTGATGCCGCTATCCTTGCGGCAGGTCAGCATCATGCCGGACTTCTGGAAGACTTGGGCGATATTGACCAGCGGCACGCCCTTCTCGCGGGTCGCCAGAGCCG
>DATMUQ010000189.1:0-7498 GCA_035563795.1 Terriglobales bacterium
TGTAGAAGCCGAGCGCCAGGATGAAGACGATGATGCCGCCGGCATACACACCCGGCAGCGACAGCGGCAGATAGACGGTGAAGAAGGACCGCAGCGGCTTGGCGCCCAAGCTCTGCGCCGCGCGCATGAGCCGGAGGTCGATGCCCTTCATCACCGAATAAAGCGGCAGGATCATGAACGGCAGCAGCACCTGCGCCATGCCGATGACGACACCGGTCTGGGTGCGGATCAGCCGCACGCTGCTAAGACCGATCGCTTGCAGGATGGAATTGATGACGCCGGTATCCTGCAGCAGAATCACCCAGGACAAGGTGCGTACGACACCGCTGACCCAGAACGGGATCAGCGCGCAGAGGATCATGACCAACCGCACCTTGGGGCCGACCGCCGTCATCAGATAGGCATAGGGATAGGCGCAGATGATGCAGACTGCCGTCACCCAGGCCGAGATGCTGAAGGTTCGCTGCAGCACGACGAGATTGACCGGCGTGTTGAAGAACCAGACGTAGTTCTGCGCGCCCCATTCCGGGTCGGAGAGGCTGCGCATGACGATCAGCAGCAGCGGATAGCCGACCACGCCGATCAGCAGGAGCAAGGCAGGCAGCGTGAGCGCGAACGGTCTCCAGGCGCGAGCCTTCCTGGCCTTGCCGGTTTCGACGGATATGTTGTTCGCGCTCACGTTTCTGCCCCTCTAGCGGTTCGTCATTGGACCGGTCAGTTGCCGGCCATCAATGCGCTCCACTTTTCCTGCGCGACGGCGAAGTTCTCCACCCAGAACTTGATGTTCTGGTGATAGCCCTGCTGCTCGCGCTCCGGCGTGTTGGTGAGGAAGGCCTGGGTCGCGGCATCGACCTTGGGCTTCGATTCATTGTTGATCGGGGTGTAGGAGGTCTTTTCCGAGAGGATCTCCTGCGATTCCTTGCCGAGATAGGCATTGATCATGGCATAGGAAGCATCCACATCCTTGACACCGACCGGAATGGTCAGGTTGTCCATGACCACCAGCCAATCCTGCCAGGCCGGGGCAAATTTGGCGCCGTTCTTCACCGCCGTCATGGCGCGGCCGGTCCACATCATGATCATGTCGGCTTCACCGGATTCGGCGAGCTGCTGCGATTCCGCACCGGTCTTCCAATAGATCGTGTCAGTGCCGAGTTCGCGCACCTTGCCGATCGCCTTGTCGAGATCGGCCACGGTGATCGCCTTGGGATCACCGCCGGCCGCCTTCAAAGCCTGCTCCAGCAGACCGCCGGTGAAATCGCCCGAGCCGTCGATGCCGCGCACACCCGGGAACTTCTTGGTATCGAAGAAGTCGGCCCAGCTCTTCGGCGGGTTATCCTTGTACTTCTCGGTGTTGTACATCAGGACGACGCCGTAATTCATCGCCGGCACCGAGCATTCGCCGACCTGGCCGGCCGGGATATGCGAGACGTCGAGCTTGGAAAGATCGAGCTTCTGAAACAGCTTGCCGCAATAGACATAAGGCGGCAGGTCGGAGGTATCGACCACGTCCCAGGTGACGTTGCCGGATTGGACCTGGGCCTGCAGCTTGGCGGTCTCGGTCGGGCCGTCGCTCAGCAGCTTGACGCCGGACTTGTCGGCGAATTCCTTCAGCGCCGCGATCTGGCCATCCTGATAGATGCCGCCATAGGAGACGAAGCTCAGGGTCTTGCCCTTGAGCGCGCCTTCCTTGACCGCACCCGCCACCGGCTTGTCTTGCGCAAGCGCAGCCGACCCCATGATGCCGAGCGCCGCAATCAGGCTCAGCCCTGCAATCTTCAAATTGGACATGTTTCCCTCACCAGTGATGCTCGCGAAGACAAAGGGCCTACTTGGATGCGAGCGGCTTCCAAGTGGTGTATTGGTCAAGCTCGGTGCGCGCCGAGGTCGGCGGCGCAATGATCCACATCACTTCGGCTCGGCCATTGCCGATGTTCTCGGTGCGATGCGGCGTCGAGGTTTCGTATTCGATGCTGTCGCCTTCTTCCATGACGTGCCGCGCATCGCCCAAAGCGACCTCGACAACACCCCGCAGGACAACCAGCATTTCATGTGCGTTGCCGTGGGTATAAAGCGCCGGCCCGGTCGAGCCGCCGACATCGAACTCGGCAACATAGACTTCCATATCGGCCAAGGGGCGACGCGACAGCAGCATCTTGTAGCAACCATGGGCCGGCGGAATGCTCGCCCGCTCGCGCCGCCGCAGCACGTCACCGCTTTGCGGCTCGCGATCGTCGAACAGCATGGCGATGCTGACGCCCAGTGCCGAGGCGATCTCGTTCAGCGAGGCGGTGCTGGCGCCGCTCAGGCCCCGCTCCAGCTGGCTGATGAAACTGGCACTGGTCTTCGTCATCTCGCCGAGCTGCCGCAAGGAGAGGCGTCGCGCCAGCCGAAGGTGCTTGAGGCGGGCACCGAGTTCGCTCTGCGCGCGATTCGGATCCGGGGTCGCCGGCGCCTTCACCTGCTGCGTCTTGAGCCGCGATGCTTTCCCCTGGGCCCGTTCGGGGGCCTTTTTTATGGGCATATTTCGTCACTTCCCAGATACTGCACAGATCGTAAAGTAGGACTGCACACCCTCGCAAGGCCTTTATGTGACAGGTCCGCACCGCAAATTTTGCATGTGACAAGACAAGGACCCGTGCCGCAGCCGACCTGAAGAAGGGCGCAAATTAACGCAGCGGGCCTCCCAGGCGACACCCGCGCGGCGACACAATACCCCCTGCCCCCGCGAGCCGCTTCAGTCCGCAGCAAGCAGATCGTGGCGACGAATATCGGTTGCAAAACAGCACAGCCGTTTTGATGCGCCGCCAAGGATCAGTGCACACGCACGAGCCATCGCAGCGGAGAAATGACAAAGAGGCGCGGCCAACCGAACATCGAAAGAGGGTTCTAATTCCCGAAACTCGAGATTAGGCTTGCAGCCAGGGTCTAAAAGTTGTGCTCGGGGGAATTCATGGAAGCGGGACGTCCGGGTGGTCTGGTGCGGAACATGCTGGCGGTGCTGTTCGTCGGCGCGCTGATCGGCGGCAGCATCTGGATCCTGCGTCCTTTCCTGCCGGCCCTGATCTGGGCAACGTTGCTCGTGGTCTCGACCTGGCCGCTGATGCTGGGCGTGCAGGAACGGCTGTGGAACCGGCGCGGCCTCGCCGTCCTCGTCATGACCGCCGCCCTGGTCCTCATCGTCATCATCCCGATGGCCCTGGTCGCCGCCGCCATCGTCGACAATGCCGCTGTCATGGGCGAGCGCCTGCACGACCTCACGCTGACACAGATTCCCGGACCGCCCGCCTGGGTCGCCGACATTCCCATGGTCGGCGCCAAGCTTGCCGATGAATGGCAATCGATGGCGGCGCTCTCGACGGATGATCTCTATCGCTATGCCGAACCCTGGGCCGCCACGGTCGGCAAATGGCTGATCGCCAAGGCCGGCACGCTGCTGCTGTTCTTCGTCCACCTGCTGCTGACGGTGATCCTCTCGGCTTTGCTCTATTATCGCGGCGAGCATGTTGCCTCGAGTGTCCGCCACTTCGGGCGCCGCCTGGCCGGTGATGCCGGCGAGGAAGCCGTCAAGCTCGCCGGACAAGCGGTCCGCGCCGTCGCCATGGGTGTCATCGTCACCGCCTTGATCCAGACCCTGCTCGGCGGCATCGGCCTGTTCCTTGCCGGCGTGCCGCTGGTCGCCTTCCTGACCGCGGTGATGCTGGTCCTCGCCATCGCCCAGATCGGCGCGGTGCCGGTGCTGGCCCTCGCTGTCGCTTGGCTCTACTGGCATGACAATATGATCGCGGCGACAGTGCTGCTGGTCTGGACGCTCTTCGTCGGCAGCATCGACAATGTCATCCGCCCGATCCTGATCAAGCGCGGCGCCCATCTGCCGCTGATCCTGATCTTCGCCGGTGTCGCCGGCGGGTTGATCGGCTTCGGCGTGGTCGGCCTCTTCATCGGGCCGGTGATCCTGGCGGTCAGCTATACCTTGCTGGCCGGCTGGATCAGGGATGGCGGTGGGGAACGGCCGACGAGACCGGATCCGGCCGCGCCAGATCCTATGTGAACTTTTCAGCCGCGCGCAGATGGCCAGCAGCCAATATTGGTCACCGGCGGCCGACGAAGATAAACATGGTCACGCGGGCATTCGGGAAGCCTGAAGACCTCCGCCTGCACCGAAATCACCCCGGGCGCCGCCTGATCGGGCCCCCGTGCCCTGCCCTTGCTTTCACTTTGCGGGCGCCGATGCTATGAACACGCATTCTCGCTGACAAAAGTCCCGAAATGACGACTGACACTTCCGAACACGAATCGTCCTTGAAGAATGCCTTCCGCGTGCTGCGCAAGCACGGCCTCTGGCGCCAGGTGCCGATCCTGGCGGGCCTGCTGTTGAGCGGGGTCCTGGAGGGCGTCAGCCTCACCACCTTGATACCGATCATCGGCATGCTGGCCGATCCCACTGCCGCGCATACCAGCAAGATCCAACAGCAGATCCTGCACCTGTTCGAGATCGCCCATCTGCCGGTCTCGTTCTTCCCGCTCTGCTTCGTCATCATTGCGGCCACCTTCATAAAGGCGGTCATCATGCTGCGGATCAACCGCTATGTCGGGCGGGTGGTCGCCGAAATCGCCAGCGAGCTGCGCCACCGTGTCCTCGATCGCCTGCTCGCCGCGCGATGGTCATATTTCACCGTCAATCCCGTGGGGCGCTTCGTCGCGGCGATCGTCTCCGAGGCGAATTGGGCGGGCTATGCCTATCGCTCGGCCTTGTCCGTTGCCGCCATGCTGATCCGCGCCGTGGTCTTGACCGGCGTTGCCCTGATCTTCGGTTGGCAGACAGCCGTCGTGGCGATCGCGCTTGGCCTGCTGATGGGCCTCGCCTTGCGGCAGCTGGCCGTGATTTCGCGCCGCGCCGCCAAGAGCTTCCGCGGTGCCACCCGCAATCTCATCAGTGATCTTGTTGATCTCATCGTCGGCTACAAGCCGCTGAAAGCGATGGGCAAGGAGAGCTTGCTGATCAACAGCCTGCGCCGGGAAGTCGCAACGATCAAATCGGCGATGTATGACCTCGTCATGATGCAGCAGCTGACGGCCAATCTGCCCGACCTGCTGATCACCTGCGCGCTGGTCGGCGGCATCTATGTCATCAGCCTCTATCTCGGCATCGCGCTCGATCATTCGGTTGCTTTTGCGATCTCGACCTATGGCCTGATGAATGGCGTCGCCCGGGTCCAGAAGGCGACACAGGAACTCGCCCAATCCGATACCATGTATTGGGCGGTGCTCAGCCTGATCAAGGAGCTCAAGGGTGAGGTCGAACCGCGGCGCGGCAGCCGGGAGCCGGTGCTGAGATCCGCGATCGAACTGCAGGACGTCTCTTTCTCCTATAGCCGCGGCCAGGTGCTGGACAACGTCTCGATCACCATTCCGGCGGGTCGCGTCACCGCGCTGGTGGGCGAATCCGGCTCCGGCAAGACGACGATCGCCGATCTGATCCTCGGCCTGTTCATGCCGGGTGCCGGCCGGATCACCTTGGACGGCGTCAATCTCGACGAGATCGATATCGACAAATGGCGGCTCTCCTTGGGTTATGTCCCGCAGGAAGTCCTCATGTTCAACGACACGATCGAGGCGAATATCAGGCTCGGCGATCCGGCACTGACCGAGGACGATATCCGCCGCGCGTTGAAGACCTCCGGCCTGCTCGATTTCGTCGACAGCCTGCCCGAGGGGTTGCAAAGCAATGTCGGCGAGCGCGGCATGATGTTGTCGGGGGGCCAGCGCCAGCGCCTGGCCCTGGCCCGCGCCATCGTGCATCGGCCGCAATTCCTGGTGCTCGATGAGGCGACCAGCGCGCTCGACCCCGTGACGGAAGCCGAGATCTGTGCCGCAGTCCGCAGCCATGCCGGCGAGATGACGATCCTCGCCATCACCCACCAGAAATCCTGGGTCGATATCGCCGACCGGGTCTATCTGATCGAGCGCGGCAATGCCGAGCTGGTCAAGGCGAACGAGCCCAGTGCCGCGGCTACGCCCCCATCGGCTGCACTGTCACTTCAGTGACATTGCCACCCTGCATCTCATAGACACGGTCGGAAGCTTCGATCCAGAGCGCCTGATGCGTGATCGCCAGCACCGTGCGCTGGCCGGCCAGGCTGCGCACCGAGGCGCAGATTTCCCGCGCGGTATCGTGATCGAGTGCGCTGGTGGCCTCGTCGAGGATGAGCAGGCTGGGATCGCCGACCAAGGCGCGGGCAATCGACAAGCGCTGCTTCTGACCGCCCGACAGCAGATTGCCGCGGACGCCGACCACCTGGCCGATACCTTCCGGCAGTTTTTCGACGAAGCCCCAGGCCCCGGCGAGCTTCAGCGCTGTCTCGATCTGGGTCGATGACACCTGCGGATCGCCCAGCGAAACGTTATTGGCGATCGTGTCATTGAACAGGATGCTGTCCTGTGGAATGTAGCCGATATGGTGCCGCCATCTGGCAAGGTCCGCCTCGCCAAGATCGATCTCGTCGACATAGGCAGTGCCTTTGTTAGGCCTGTTCAGGCCGACGATCAGATCCGCGATCGTCGTCTTGCCGGCACCAGAGGGACCGATGATGGTCGTGATCTTACCGGCCGGGATCTCCATGCTGACGTCGTGCATCACCTCGCGACCGGGATAGGCGAAGGCGACATGCTGCAGGCGCGCCGACTGCTTCAGCACGACCTCGGCACCGTTGCGGAGCTTCTCATGCTCCCCCTCGATTTCCTTGATCAGCGCGACCGTGTTCCAGAAGGCCGAGGCGTCGACATAGACGGCCTGCATGGCCTGGCGGATATCGCCGATGCTGCCGGAGATGCGCCGCAGCAGCCACAGGGTCGCAACCAGGCCCTGTAATTGCAGGTTGAGAACTTCATGACCGAGAAAGATGCCGCCGACCAGGAGCACGGCGAGCAGCGGCTCCTGAAAGGCGATGACCGCGGCATTGCTGTAAGTCTCGCGCTCCAATACCTGGCGCAGCTTGAAGATATCGCCGCCGAGCACGGTCGCCACATGATGATGCCGATTGCTGGCTTTCAGCGATTTGATATTGGTCAGGATCTCGTTGATGCCGGTCGAGAGCTTGCGGTTGTATTTGCTTTTCCCGTTCCCGGCCTTCCTGGACATCTTGAGATAGCGGGCAACCGCCGACCAGATGATGACGGAACCGACAATCGCACCCAGCGAGAATTGCCAGGAGATGAGGAAAACCCCGATCAGATAGGCGGCGAGTTCGGCACATTTGGCGAGAGCGGTGCCCGCCTGGCGAAAGGCGAAACTGGCCCGATCCGATTCCAGGCCGATCGCGCTGGTGAAGCGGCCGGATTGCTGTGCCGTGAAATAGCTCCAGCGCGCCTGCATGATGGCATCGATCAGCTTGAGGCGGAGACCCGTCGCGACACCGGCGACCTCTCGCCCCACGAAATTCATGCCGATGAGGCTGAAGACGAATTTGATGATCGTTGAGGCAACGACCACCCCCAG
>DATMUQ010000190.1:0-2522 GCA_035563795.1 Terriglobales bacterium
TCGGGATATTCGCCATGGCTGGCGCCGTAGCGCAGCACGTCTTCCATCAGCGCGCCGACCTTGAAGACCGGCCGCGAGATCGGATACATGCGCTGGGCCTCGCTGTTGACCATGACGATGCGGAGATCCTGGTCGAGCAGCACGAAGCTTTCATTGATGCTCTCGATCGCATCCCGCAAGCGCGCTTCCGCCTGCTTCACGGCAGTGATGTCGGTCCATAATCCGACATAGCCGCCATCGCTGGTGCGTTGCTCGGTGACGCGCATCCAGCTTCCGTCGGTCCATTGGATCTCCATCGGCTCGGGCGGTGGATTGCGGTGTTGTTCCAGGCGCCAGGCCAGCCATGCATGGCGATCCTTCACCGCTTCCGTGGCGGTGAGCTCGGCCTCGGCGAAAGCGGTGAATATCTCGGTGGCGCTGCGGCCGATCGGGTTGCCGTAGCGTGCCCGGGTGCCGCTGTCGATGAAACTGTCATTGCACAGCACCAGCCGGTCTTCGGCGTCGAACAAGGCAAAACCGCTGCCCATCACGCCGATTGCGGCGCGCAATCTCGCCTCGGCGGCGCGCAGCGCGCTGGTCATGTCGTCGGCGAGGCCGGTCGCCCGGTCGCGCAGGCCGAGCAGCGCACTGACCAAGGCGGCGAGCAGGGTGGAGAAGGCGAGCAGGCCGGCGGCGAGAAAGATATCGATCCGCCGCCCTTCGCTGACAAAGCCGGCGGCGCGCGCCCAATCGATGGTGAAGACATTACCGGCGAGGTTGAGTGTCGTGCTCTGCTCGGGCACGAAGGCCGCCTGTTCCGGCTTGCCGCCGACCAGCTGCTCGGGGCTGCGATAGATGACCTCGCTGAGCGTCGCGCCGGCACCTTCACGGATATCGAAGCGCAATTCGCGGAAGGAGGATGACAAGGCGCGCAGGAAGAAGTCCTCGGCCTTGAAAGGGGCATAGACCCAGCCTTCAAATTGGGCACGTTCCGGACTGCCGGCAGTGGCGACGGTCAACTGGCGATAGAAGGGCAGGAAGAGCAGGAAGCCGGGAACGTGGTTGCCAGCCTGCAGCAGCGAGATATGCCGCGACATGACCGGATTGCCGCTTTCCCGCGCCTCCAATGCCGCCTGCCGGCGCCCGGGCTCCGAAGCGAGGTCGAGGCCGATCGCCACCTGATTGTGGATCAGCGGTTCCGAATAGAGCACGACGAAATGCATCGGATAAGCGGCATCCGCCGGGGGCACGCCCGGCACCGGGTGGATGGTGAAATCGGGCGCACCGTCCGCCCTGGCCGCAGCGACGAAGCCGGCCTCGTCCGCCGGTGCAACCATCGCCACGACGCCGATGCCGCGCAGGCCGGGATGCGAATTCGCCAGTTCCAACTGGTCGGCATAAGTGCGCCAGGCCTGGCGGCCGACCGAGGGCAGAGCTGCGAGCAGGCCGTTGCCACCACGCAGCAGGTCGATGTAGTCATGCATCGCATCTTCGAGGTTCTGGCCGGCCCGGGCGATGAGGCGCTCGAAATGGCGGGTATTGGCCTCCTTCTGTCGGGCATCGACGGCGAGGAAGATCGCGGCGCTGACCACGCAGCCGGCGATGAAGACCAGGACCGGCACCGGCGATCTGGCGGCGATCCGCTCGGAGAAGACCATGCCGGCCAGAGCGAGAACGGCCAGCATGAGCTGCATATTGAGCAGGCTGTCATTGAAGGTGAGATCGATGAAGGGGCCGCGGCCGAGCGCGGTGCCGGCGACCCAGATGGCGGCGACCACCAAAGCCAGCCAGGTACTGCCGCGGGCACCGAACCAATGGCCGGCCAGCAGGATCGCCGGGAAGATCAGGAAGAAGGCGGCGCCGAGGCTGGCATCGAGAAACGGGAAGCAGGCGATCGGCGCGCTAAGCAGCACGAGGATGACGAGGCGTTCCGCCCGGTGCTGGCGCAGCCGCGCCGGCCGGCTGTCCTTATCGTCGCCAGCCGGACCCAGCGCCAGCAAGGCGGCGGCAACCAGCAGGATGCCCAGCGCATCGCCGGTCCACCAGGTCAGGGCGATTGCACCCCATTGCTCGGCTGTCAGTGTGCCGATGGCAACCAAAGTGGCGACACCGGTCATCATGCTGGGCAACGGGGCGAAGAGGGCGGCGAGGACGAAACCGGCCGTGCGCGCGATCGGGAAATGTTCGGCCCTGATGCCGGTGGCGCGGGCGATGATCCAGGCGCCGAGCAAAGCTTCCAGGGTATTGCCGAGGGAAATCGGGACGGCGGAGAGCGGCCCGCCAACGAGGCTGTTGGCCATGAGAGCGCCGAGCGCAATGGCCGGCCACAGCCGCCATCCACCCAGTGCCAAGGCGGCAACGGCGAGGCCGGAAGCGGGCCAGACCGGGGACGCACTCTGGTTGACGGTGGCGAGCAGGAGACCCAGCCGCGCGGCGATGAAATAGAGAAGCGCCAATGCCGGAATGGCGGCTGCGTAGCTGATCTTGCGGCCGGCCAGCGTCACCGGCCGTTGCCAGGCGCGATCAGCGGGCTGTCCTGGCTC
>DATMUQ010000191.1:0-2467 GCA_035563795.1 Terriglobales bacterium
GAGCCGATTCTGCCACGGGGCCGATGGCAGCGATCAACGGGGCCGAAATGGTTATAAAACAAGCAGATATGACCAGGGTTGAGGAAGCCGGGCAGATGCCGCGGGAGTTCGCCGGACTGGCCGCACCCGTCTATCGGATCAATGTCGAACAGCCCTGGGATTGGTTGCGCCTCGGCTGGCGCGACTTTAACCGGAGTCTCGGCATCAGCCTGTTTTTCGGTGCCGTCATCGCTTTGGTCAGCCTGCTGCTGATCTACGGCATGTGGCAGCAGGACTGGCTGCCTTATGCCCTGCCGCTGGCCGCCGGCTACATGTTCATGGCCCCGGTCCTGGCGGTCGCCTTCTATGAGATCAGCCGCCGCCTCGAGCTCGGCGAGACCATGACGCTGCTCGATGTGATGCTCTCCTGGCGCCGTTATCCCGGACAGATCTGCACCATGGGCCTGGTCATGATGCTGTTGCATCTGCTGTGGGAGCGCCTTGCTTTGCTGATCTATGCCCTGTTCTTCGGGATGGAATCGGCGAGCTGGGAGTCTTTCATCAAGTCGATCTTCTTCTCGACCGACGGCATCGCCTTCCTCGTCACCGGCACGCTGGTTGGCGGCGCCTTGGCCATTATTGCCTTCGCCATCAGTGTCGTTGCCTTCCCCATGCTCCAGGATCGTGACTGCGGCACCTTGCGGGCGATCGCCACCTCGGTTCTCGCCACCAAGGTCAACTGGCGCATCCTGATCGGTTGGGGCGCCTTGATCGTCCTCTTCACCGCCGCCGGCATCGCCACCTTTTGCATCGGCCTCGCCGTCACCATGCCGCTGATCGGCCATGCCAGCTGGCATGCCTATCGCGACCTGGTCAGCCGCGACGATTACTGACGATGCCGCCTCGACCAGCAAAACATCCGGAAATTCGATCATGAAAAC
The DNA here is from genome assembly GCA_035563795.1 of Terriglobales bacterium. Classification (GTDB taxonomy): domain Bacteria; phylum Pseudomonadota; class Alphaproteobacteria; order Dongiales; family Dongiaceae; genus Dongia_B. Next base: position 921 of record DATMUQ010000191.1, read on the forward strand.
CCAATGGAGGGAAAAGTGAGCAGCACAGGCACCTGGATCGGCGCAGCCGTTTTCACGCTTCTTGGCCTGCTCGGCCTCGATATGAGCGCCAATGCTGCCGACGGAACCTTCTACTACCTGGGCCTGCTTTTCGCCGGCTTTGCGGTGTTGATGCTCTTCCGCCTCATAGCCATTGCCACCGCTACCGCCGATGAAGGAAACCAGTAATGTCGACCGCAGTCATGTCCACTCATCCCAACTACAACGAGCGGGTGGTCCGGCATTTCACCCTCGCCACCATCTTCTGGGGCGTGGTCGGCTTCCTGGCCGGTGTCTATATCGCCCTCGAGCTCGCCTTCCCGGCGTTCAATCTCGGTCTTGAATGGACCACCTTCGGGCGCCTGCGGCCGCTCCATACCTCGGCCGTGATCTTCGCCTTCGGTGGCAATGCGCTCCTCGGCACCAGCCTCTATGTCGTGCAGCGCACCTGCCGTGCCCGCCTCTTCGGTGGCGACGGCCTGGCGGAGTTCTTGTTCTGGGGCTACCAGCTCTTCATCATCCTGGCGGCGGTCGGCTATGTCACCGGCGTGACCCAGGGCGAGGAATACGCCGAGCCCGAATGGTACACGGATCTCTGGCTGACCATCGTCTGGGTGGTCTATCTGCTGATCTTCGTCGGCACCCTGATCAAGCGCGAAGAACCGCATATCTATGTCGCCAACTGGTTCTATCTCGCCTTCATCGTCACCATTGCCATGTTGCATATCATGCGCAATCTGGCGGTGCCGGTGTCGATCTTCGGCGCCAAGAGCTATTCGGCTTTCGCCGGCGTGCAGGACGCCATGCTGCAATGGTGGTACGGCCATAACGCGGTCGGCTTCTTCCTGACCGCCGGCTTCCTCGGCATCATGTACTACTTCGTGCCGAAACAGGCGGAGCGGCCAATCTATTCCTATCGCCTCTCCATCGTGCATTTCTGGTCGCTGTCCTTCATCTATATCTGGGCTGGCCCGCATCACCTCCATTACACCGCTTTGCCCGACTGGACGCAGACCCTCGGCATGGTCTTCTCGGTCATGCTGTGGATGCCGAGCTGGGGCGGCATGATCAACGGCCTGATGACCCTGTCCGGAGCCTGGGACAAGCTCCGCACCGATCCGATCCTGCGCTTCCTGGTGACCGCCGTCGGCTTCTACGGCATGTCGACCTTCGAAGGTCCGGTCATGTCGATCAAGGCGGTGAATTCACTCAGCCACTATACCGACTGGACCATCGGCCATGTGCATTCCGGTGCCCTCGGTTGGGTCGCCTTCGTGACCTTCGGTGCCGTCTATCACCTGGTGCCGAAGCTTTGGAAACGCGAGCATCTCTACAGCACCCGCCTGGTGGAATGGCATTACTGGATCTCCACCTTCGGCATCGTGCTCTACATCGTGTCGATGTGGATCTCCGGCATCATGCAAGGGCTGATGTGGCGCGCTTATGACGCCCAGGGCTTCCTGCAATACTCCTTCGTCGAGACCGTTGCCGCCATGCATCCCTATTACGTCGTGCGCGCTTTCGGCGGG
>DATMUQ010000192.1:0-2186 GCA_035563795.1 Terriglobales bacterium
AGGCTGGCCGCCGTCAGGATCCCGGTGCGATGTGCCGCCTCAACCGCTTCGTTGACGGCCAAGGCAGCACCGAAGTCATCGGCGGTAACGATCAGGCCGTTCAAAGAGACGCGGCCCGGCGCTCACGCAGGAAGTGGAAGAATTCGACGCCTTCCCGCAACCGGCGCTTCATCATTTCCGGGCTGCGCAGCATCTCATTGACGATTGAGGCGATCTTCCCCGTGCGGAAATAGAATTTCTTGTAGAAGACCTCCACCGACTTGAAGATCTCTTCATGGCTGAGATGGGGATAATGCAGCGGCGCCACCTGGATACCGTGCTCATCCACGAGTTCGGCATGAGCGGCATCGAGCCAGCCGTTTTCCACGGCCTGATTATAAAGGAAGGTGCCGGGATAGGGCGCCGCCAGTGAGACCTGAATCGTATGCGGGTTGATCCGCCGGGCGAAGTTGATGGTTTCCTGGATGGTCTCTTTGGTTTCGCCCGGCAGGCCGAGAATGAAGGTGCCATGAATGGCGATGCCGAGCTCATGGCAATCCTTGGTGAACTTCTCAGCGACCTCGATCCGCATACCCTTCTTGATGTTGTGCAGGATCTGCTGGTTGCCGGATTCATAACCGACCAGGAGCAGGCGCAGACCATTGGCCTTCAGCACTTCCAGGGTCTTGCGCGGGACATTGGCTTTGGCATTGCAGGACCAGGTGACGCCCAGCTTGCCGAGACCCTTGGCAATCGCTTCAGCGCGCGGCAGATCATCGGTGAAGGTATCATCGTCGAAGAAGTATTCCTTCACCTGCGGGAAGGTCTTCTGACAATAAGCGATTTCCTCGATCACATGCTCGACGCTGCGGGTGCGATAGCGATGGCCGCCGACCGTCTGCGGCCACAGGCAGAAGGTGCAGCGCGACTTGCAGCCGCGACCGGTATAGATCGAAATATAGGGATGCTTCAGATAGCCGATGAAGTAGTTCTCGATCTTCAGGTCACGATGATAGATCGGCGTCACGAAGGGCAGCGCATCCATGTTTTCCAGGACCGCCCGCTCGGCATTGGCGTGAATGACGCCATCGGCATCGCGATAGGTGATGCCGGTGATTTCCGACCAGGGGCGCTCTTCGGCAACTTCCTTGATCGCGAAATCAAATTCGTTGCGGGCAACGAAATCCAGCGCCGCGGCCGCATTCATGCTGCCATTGGGATCGACCGCGACCTTCGCGCCGACGAAGCCGGCCTTCAGCTTCGGATTGACCGCCTTCATCGCTTCAATCGTCTTCACATCCGAGCCGAAGGACGGCGTCGAGGTATGAACGACGACAAGGTCATAATCATTGGCGACGGCCGTCACATCGGCGAGCGACAGGTTATGCGCGGGGGCATCGATCAGCTTGCTGCCGGGCACCAGGGCCGCGGGCTGTGCCAGCCAGGTCGGATACCAGAATGACTTGATTTCGCGCTTGGCCTGGTAGCGGGAGCCGGCGCCGCCGTCGAAACCTTCGAAGGATGGGGCCTGCAAGAAAAGGGTACGCAACATATCAAAGTTCCTCAACAGCAGCGAAGGTACCATCAGCGCCGACGACGAATTGCCGCCCACGCCAGGTCACCTTACCGACAAAGAAAGTGGCACAAAAGACGATGAAAGACAGAGTATCCCGGATTGGCAGCAGCCACCAGCGGCTCGACCGGCCCTTCAATCCCACCGCCTGATCGACCACATTGCGCAGCCAGAGCCGCGCCAGGATCGTGGCGGCGAGAACGGCCAGGCTGACACCCGAACCATGATGCGCCAGGACCGCCGCCACAGCGAAGGGCAGCGGATGGGTAATGACCGAACCGGCAAAGCCGGCGCCGGCAACCAGCCGGATGGTCCGTGACCAGCGGATTTCATGAGTGATGAGATCGGTGAGGCGGTTTTCCGCGCAGGCATGGGTCACCACCATGGGCGGGATGGCCACCTTCAGGCCGATCGCCCGGACCGCTTCACCGATGGCATTATCGTCCGCCAGCTGGTTGGCGAAGGCCTGGAAGCCGCCGATCCGCACCAGGGTCGATTGGCGCAGCGCCATGGTCGAGCCGAAGCAGGGCTTGGCGAGGCCGACCTTCATGCCGAAAATGACACTGGGCAGGAAGTTGTAGTCGATCGCCATGGAGGCGAGGCGCGGCCACAGGCCGGGATGGGGATGGCCGCG
>DATMUQ010000193.1:0-5058 GCA_035563795.1 Terriglobales bacterium
CTTCCCCTAAAATCATCGATAGTTGAATTTCCCGACCGACCGAGTCCGGTCGCTGGCCGGGCGATTCTAACGGCTGCGCCGCGATCAGATTCCGCTGGAGGGACCGCAACTGCCGGCGACATGGCACTTGCCTATCTGCGCCGTATACAGCGTGAACATGTCGCAGATTCGGTAATAATTTGGTCATGAAATGAAAAGTTCATATATATCAAACAATTAAGAAAAACATTCCACCTGTCCAAACGGTCAAATTACGCAATCGTTTATTCCGTAAAGGGCTTGAATCGGCCCCACGTTATGTAATTGCCGCGTGACTGACATAAGGACGTTACGTTAGGCTCCTTCCATCGACGTTAAGTCGAGCCGAGTGGCGACAAGCCACGGTCCAAGTTCTGGGAAGACGTGTGGCTCCAGTGGTTGGCCCGGTTCCAGCTGTGGAGTGGGGATGAATCGGCAGAAAAGGCAAGCGCGTGGAGGCTTGCCTTTTTTGCTGCGCCCATTCCAGAAACTCTGTCGAAAATTCGATTGAAGTTGAGCCCGCGCTGGACGCGCATTACGGCTCTACTTGAACTGCGCGCGAACCATCGGCAATGGCTGTGGCACGGACTGCCGACTTCAAACCAGCTGTGCCGCAATCACTTTCGCCACCATTCTCTGACGCGATCACTGTCGCTCTGGCAGGCATTCAATGGCGGGCCAAGGGTGAGGTAGCGCGACGGCGGTGGAATGGATGCCCGGATCAAGTCCGGGCATGACAATCGAGCATGAAGCCAGTGAAAGCAAAACCGGTGAAAACGAAACCGGCTCGCGGTACGGGCCTCAGATCGTTACGGATTGTAGTCCATGCCCTTGCGCACCGCCTGCATCCAGGGCGGGCTCAGTTTCTTGATCTTCTTGAAGACCGGGCAATCCTCGGCATGGGCGCCGGGCAGATAGCCGATGCTCATCAGGAATTCGCCGACGATCTCGCCGCCGGTGAAGACGAAGGTCTTCTTGAAGAGCTTCACCCAGTCCGCCTTGGTCAACGGGTGATGCGTGGCGATCCATTGGCCGAAGCTGCCATGGCTCTTCTGTAGCACCTGGATGCGCTTGGCATTCTCGATTGCCGCATCGACCTTCAGCCGATTGCGGATGATGCTTTCATCGGCCAGCAGCCGGGTGCGGTCCTTCTCGCCATATTTTGCCACCTTGGCGATGGCGAAGCCGCTATAGGCCTTCCGGAAGCCTTCCTGGCGCTTGAGGATGGTGAGCCAGCTCAAGCCGGCCTGGTTGATCTCCAGGATCAGCCGCTCGAACAGCTCGTCGTCATTGTCGATCGGGAAGCCGTAATGCTGGTTGTGATACGGCTCGTGCCAGGGATGGTCGATGGCCGCTCGGCAATAACCGCTCATGATGTCACCGGAAGAATTGCTGCAGGGTCAGGCCGCGGATTTCCGTGGCATAGAAATAGCCGCCCCATAGCACCAGCGCGAGTAGGCTGGTGGCGATGAAGCGCTTCAGCAAAGCGGGATTGGCGGGTGCACCGATATCCTGGCCCGGCTCGGGGTTTTCTTCCCGCTTGATGCCAAAGGGCAGCACGATGAAGAGGCAGAAGAACCAGCAGAGGAAATAGACGACGAATTGCGCCGAAATCTGACCCGCGGTCATGCCTGCTCCAATTCGATCAAGGTGCCGACGAAATCCTTCGGGTGGAGGAACAGCACCGGCTTGTCATGAGCGCCGATCTTCGGTTCGCCATCGCCCAGCACGCGCGCACCCTGCGCCTTCAGATGATCGCGGGCGGCGATGATATCGTCGACCTCATAGCAGACATGGTGAATGCCGCCGCTGGGATTGCGTTCCAGGAAGCCGGCGATCGGCGAGCTCTCCCCCAGGGGATGCAGCAATTCGATCTTGGTATTCGGCAAGGCAACGAAGACCACGGTGACGCCGTGCTTGGGTTGCGCGATGGGCGCCGAAACCTCGGCACCCAGGGTATCGCGATAAAGTGCGATGGCGGCGACCAGATCCGGTACCGCAATCGCGACGTGATTTAAACGACCGATCATCAGATTCTCCTATTCGCGCCGCATGGTGCAGAGGGTCGGACCGAAACGCAAGCCATGGCATCACGCCGCGAAGGCCGGGCAAGCGGCGTCCTGCCACGCAGTTGCCAGTCTCCCCCTACCGGTCCGATCCGGTCCTATCCTGCAGCGGCGCGCGCCAAGTTACCGGCGACAAGGTTCGGGCAATATGCGACCATCTGTCAGTTGCCTGTCTCGCGGGACAATTGCGCAAGCGAGCAAGAGGGCGCGCAAGCGAGCAAGAGGGGCAGCGAAAGGGGGCGGCGATGGGACGGTCCATGCGTCATTTCGGCTGGCTGGTTGCCTGTGGGGCCCTGGCGGCAGTCGTGATCCCCTTGCAGCCCGACAGCCGTGCCGATAGCGATCCGCCCGGCGGTAGAATCGGTGCCGTTTCGCAACAGGCCTATGCCGGTGCCGTGGCCCAGGCCAATGGCGGCATGCAGCGGCCGATCAAGTTCGGCAATCCGGTCTTTGCTTTGGAGACAGTGCGGACCGGGCCCGATGGCTCGACCGAATTGCAGTTCCTGGACGAGGCGCGGTTGCAGATCGGCGCCAATGCCTCGGTCAAGCTCGACCAATACAGCTACGACCCGGCCGGCGGCAATGGCGGCGGCCTGATCGAGATGTTTGTCGGCGCCTATGATTTCGTCAGCGGCCGGATGAACAGCGACGACAAGGTGAAGCTGGTGACGCCCACTGTGACGATCGGCCTGCGCGGTACCGCCCTGTCGGTCAATATCGCCGGCGACGGCCGGACCGATATCACCGTCAAGGCCGGGCTGGTCAGCCTGGCGCCGTGCCGCGGTGGGGCGGTCGTGGCGGTCGCGGCGGGACAGCGTGCCTCGGTCAGCAATGACTGCGTCGTCAGCAATCCGGATGCCGATCCGACGACACAACCACAACCTTTCCGGCGCCAGGATTTCATCATCCATCAGCCGCCGCGCCAAAGCCCCCCGCGCACGAAGAGCCGCGGGAGTACCGGCTGAACCGGTCCGCCGAGGCCGAGTATTTTACGGGCGGGCATTTTTTGGCCAGGTCGGGCGCCGCTGACAGATGGTTAGTGCTTGGTTAACCTTACCGCCGGATAATCCCGCGGAACAATGACCGGGCATCATGTCAGATCTTGATCTTATCGGCTTTGCCAACGAAGCCTTCTACCGGGCTTTCGCCAGCCTTGATCTTGCTCTCATGGCCGATGTCTGGGCGCAGGAGACGGAGGTACGGTGTCTGCATCCGGGCGCGCATCCGATTCTCGGCCGGGATCAGGTCCTGGCGAGCTGGCGGGAGATCTTCGCCAACAGCGAAACCGGAGCCATCAGCTTTCATGTGCGCGAAACCGCCATGGCCGGCGGCATCGGCATTGTCTGCTGCTTCGAGGCGGTGAACGGCCATTTCGGCATCGCTACCAATCTGTTTGTGCGAGAGGGCAATCTATGGCGGATGATTCTGCATCAGGCAGGCCCAGTTGCCACCCCGCCCAAATTGACATCTGCGGAGACGCCGCAGCGACCCAATTGACCGCCCCAATGACGGTCTGAGGCGTCATGGTTTTGAGGAAAATTGCCCGCATTCGCCCCTGGTCCGGTCCGGGCTTTTGCTCTATGCAGGCAGCGTCTGAACGGCATAGTTGCATCATGGAAACGATTCGCGTGCTCTCCCGATTCTGGCGGCAATCGCCTGCCATCCGGTCGCATCTGCTACGCGGCACCTGTGCCATCGGCCCGGCTTTGATCGCTGCGACGCTGCTGGCCGGGCCGGCTTCCGCCGATTACGAGGCGGGGCTAAGGGCCTATAGCGCGGAAGATTACAAGACAGCCTTCAGCGAATGGGACGCCGAAGCGAAGACCGGCGATGCGCGGGCCGAGCACGGTCTCGGCGTGCTCTACGAGCGCGGACTGATCGGTGGCAAGGTCGATATGCCATCCGCCATCCGCTGGTATCAGGCCGCGGCCAAGCAGGGCTTCGCCGATGCCGAAAACAACCTTGCGATGATCTATCTCGACGGTCGCGGTGTCGCGCGCAATCCGAAGCAGGCGGTCACGCTGTGGACCAAGGCGGCGGAAAGCGGCAATTCACTGGCGATGTTCAATCTCGGCGTCCAATATCTCAACGGCGGCATCGTCACCAAGAATGAGAAGCACGCGGCTGAGCTGATCACCCAGGCGGCGCAGGGCAATCTGTCGCAGGCCCAGTTCATCCTCGGCATCCTGTATCGCGAAGGCACCGGCGTCCCCAAGGACAGCCAGCAATCGACCGACTGGCTGAAGCGCGCGGCCGATAACGGCAATGCCATGGCCAAGTCGGAACTGACACAAGGCAGCGGCGCGACGGGTACCGCTGTGGCAGATGCTGGAGCAAGCACCGACACGACGAAGCAGCCAAGCCAGGATGGCGCGGCGGCTGCGACGACGCCCGCTGCCGAGAGCAAGGCCGACACACCGGCACCGACAACCGCCTCTGCCGATAATGGTGCTGCGACGAAGGACGAGCAGGCTTCAGCCAAACCGGCTACCGCGAAGGACACGGCGGACAAGACGACGAAGGTTGCCATGGCGACCAGTGCGGAGACGCCCGCACAGCCGGCATCAACCGAGCAGAAGCCGACCGACCAAAGTGCCGGCACGCAGGATGCGACGGCGTCGAAGACATCGGATCAAAAGGCCTCTGAGCAAAACACGGCTGAGCAGAAAGCCGATCAGAAGCCTGCTGATGAGAAGTCGCCGCCGGACAAGGCTGCGGCTGACAAGGCGGCCGGCAAATCCTCCGACCAGGCAGCCGCGGCCAAGCCGAGCGATCAGAAGCCGGCCGATGCCGATAAGCCTGCTGACAAGACTGCGCCGTCCGGCAGTGATGACAAGGATCTCGCGGCCAAGGGGCTGAAGAAGTCGGTGACGGATACGCCTGCCTTTGCCGTGGCGGAAAATGCTGGCAAGACCCCGGAACCGGCAGCGCAGCAGAATACCGATAGCGGCAAGTCCGATGCCCATGGTGCCGA
>DATMUQ010000194.1:0-2825 GCA_035563795.1 Terriglobales bacterium
AGGCGCCGTTGGTGACGATATTCTCCGGCTTCACCCAATCCTTGCCGAACTTGTCGAGGCTCGGCTTGTGCAGCGGCGGGCAATAGAAGGAATAGAAGTAGGCGAGGGCATAGGGGGCCGGCTTGTCCAGCTTCACCACCACCGTCTTGTCATCCGGTGCCGAGACACCGACCGATTTCGGATCCTTGTTCTTGCCGGCCATAAAATCGGCGGCACCGGTCACCGAAAGGGTGCTGGAGAAGATGTAGTTCTTCTGCGAGGCGGTGGCGGGATCGAGGATGCGGATGATGCTGTTGACGAAATCCTGCGCCACCAGTGGATCACCGTTGGACCATTTCAGGCCGTCGCGCAGATGGAAGGTATAAGTGAGGCCGTCGGCGCTGAGATCCCACTTCTCGGCGGCGCCGGGGATGATATTGCCGGCGGCGTCATAGGCGGTGAGGCCTTCGTAGAGGTCTTCTTCGATCCAGCCTTCATAGACCAGGAAGTTGATCTGTGGATCGAGCGAACTGATGGTGGTGCCGATATTGCGGTTGAGCACCATTTCGGCAGATGCCGCCGGTGCAAACAACGCCATGCTGGAAATCAAAGCCGTCATCGCCACCGCCGATAAGGCGGCCCGATTGGAAATTGCCATATGTTCCTCCCATAGGCGGTGCCGTTTCCCGACACCTGATTGTGAAGCCCATCAAGGGCTCCTCATTGGTTTTGCGAAACGCGGAACGCCGCGGCCGCGCTTTCATGCAAACTGTCTGTCCGTCCTCTGGATTCGATTTAAGGACGTCCCGAAAGTCTCGTCTAGTCTTATTATACAGGTGTGTAATTGTAAACGCCCTGTATACAGCGATTTCATCTAGCCAAGATTCCTAGCCAAAGGCAACCGCCATGGGGGCCAATTGCGCGGGCGCGCGGCATCATAATCCCGCAGCGGTTCCGGGATACCGCGCTAGGTCTGTCGCTTATACAAAGGGGAGGGAAAACGGCGGCCCGGTTGGGCCGCTGCTAAGCGTGCGTTAATTCGGCTTGATGCGGTAGATGCTCACCGTCCAGCGCATCTCCTTGAGGAAATCCTGGTAGTTGAGCTGGTACTGGCCGGTATCGATCTCCTTGCCGCCGACATCGATATAGGGATTGCCGCCTACCGAATAGGAGCGGGGATCGTTGACGATGATCTGCAGATTGTCGGCAGTGCCCTGATAGCCGACGATCAAGGCGACTTCCTTGGTGTCCTTATCGCCGTCGCTCATCTTCGGCGGCTCGATGGCGACGACGATCGGGCGCTCGAATTCCAGTTCATGGATGAGCTCGTCGGGAGGCAGCACCTTGCCCTGCTGGAACGCCATGTTATGCGGGTTCTCATCGTAGAATTTGTACGCATAGGGCAGGTATTCGGCGACGATCTTCTGCGTCGCCTGCAGGGCGCTGACCTTGGCGGGGCCGGCGCATTCTTCGGACATGCGTTGGCCGGTCATGAAATTGGCTAGGCCGCATTGATAATCGTCATTGGGGCCGGTATCGGGCGCCGAATAATAGCGCATCACCATCTCGCCAACGGCGGCCCAGGACCAGCCCGGCTGGCTCTCGATTACCGGATCGATATTGAGGGTAATGTCGGCCTTGGCGGTGTTCATGAAAGCGCCCGAACAGCAAGCGATGGCCAGGGCCAGTGCAGCCGTGCGGGTCATCCTTTTGCCGGTCCCCATGGCCGAGCTGCCTGTCGCTCCGTCCTTGATCGTTCTGTTGGTGGTCTGAATGGGACGGTCAAAGAAAAGGCCGGACATGAAATATACCCCGCTTAGCGTCATTTTTACGCGATCTGACGGCATGCTGCCTCAACCTCCGACAGGTCGCAAGGCCTTCCGGCGTTCTGCCGGTTGACATCAGACCGCCCGATCACGCATGCATGAACCCGGCTTAAATATGGCTGGTTCCGGTTGTCACGGTTTTGTGGCCAGCCAAACTGACTGACCCGATAACGGAGATTCCATGTCGATTAATAAAGTCCTGAAGCAGCTCGGCCTCGACGCCAAGATGCTCACCGGTGGCGATCTGGTCGCCCATTCGCCGATCGATGGCAGCGTGCTTGCCAAGGTGAAGACCGACAGCAAGGCGGCGGCCGAGAAGAAGATCGCGCGCGCCGATGAGGCCTTCAAGGCCTGGCGCGCCGTACCGGCGCCGCAGCGCGGCGAATTGATTCGCCTATTCGGCGAAGAGCTCCGGGCCCATAAGGCTGAACTGGGCGCCCTGGTGTCGCATGAAGTCGGCAAGATCGTCCAGGAAGGCCTCGGCGAAGTTCAGGAGATGATCGACATTTGCGACTTCGCGGTCGGTCTGTCGCGCCAGCTCTATGGCCTGACCATCGCGTCGGAACGTCCGGGCCATCGCATGATGGAGACCTGGCATCCGCTCGGCGTCGTCGGCGTCATCAGTGCTTTCAACTTCCCGGTCGCGGTCTGGTCGTGGAACACGGCGCTCGCCATCGTCTGCGGCAACAGCGTGGTGTGGAAGCCCTCGGAGAAGAATCCGCTGACGGCTCTTGCCTGCCAGAAGATCTTCGAGAAGGCGGCGAAGAAGTTCGGCGCCGCGCCGAAGGGCCTGCTGGAAGTCATCATCGGCGGCCGCGAGATCGGCGAGGCGGTGGTCGACGACAAGCGCGTTGCTTTGGTGAGCGCCACCGGCTCGACCCGCATGGGCCGCGAAGTCGGTCCGCGCGTCGCTGCCCGCTTCGGCCGTTCGCTGCTGGAGCTTGGCGGCAACAATGCCATGATCGTCGGCCCCAGTGCCGATCTCGAACTGGCTGTCCGCGCCATCACCTTCTCAGCGGT
>DATMUQ010000195.1:0-4676 GCA_035563795.1 Terriglobales bacterium
GTGTCTTCCCCCGTGCCATGAAAGCGAGTGGCTTGCTGCGCGCCTGGCTTGCACGATTGGCGCAGCAGGGTGTCACGCTCCATGCCCGCCATCATTGGCAGGGCTGGCAGGACGACGACCTCCTGTTCCGCGTTGGCCCCCATGCCTGGCGTCGGATCCGGGCCAAGGCGACGGTTCTCGCTTTGGGCGGCGCGAGCTGGCCGAAATTGGGCTCGGACGGTGCCTGGCAGGATTGGCTCAAGGCGCGTGGCGTCACCGTCAACGATCTCGTCGCCAGCAATTGCGGTGTGGAGATTCCCTGGTCGGCGCATGTCATCGAGAATTTCGCCGGCGAGGCACTGAAAGCGGTCGCGGTCGAGCTTGGCGGACGCCAGCGGCGCGGCGAGATCATCCTCACCCGCTACGGCATGGAGGGCGGTCCGATCTATGCCTTGGGTCCCATTATCCGCACGCACCTGAAACGGGCCGGCGAGGCACGCCTATCGCTCGATTTGAAACCGGATTGGTCGCGCCAGCAACTGGCCGAGCGCTTGGTGGCCCGGCGTCATGGCCAAAGCCTGTCGCAATTCCTGAAGAAGCAACTGCATCTTCCCGCCGCCAGCTACGCGCTGCTCCGCGAAGCGCAGCTATTGCTGGAAGAAGAGACGATTCCGGATGAACCGATGCCGCTGGCCAATCGCCTCAAGGCATTGCCGTTGCTGGTCACCAGCCTGCGGCCGATTGCCGAGGCGATTTCCAGCGCCGGCGGCATTGCCTTCGACGCCCTCGATGACAATCTGATGCTGCGCGCGATACCTGGCGTCTTTGCCTGCGGCGAGATGCTGGACTGGGATGCGCCGACCGGCGGCTATCTGCTGCAAGGCTGCTTCGCGACGGCAGCTGCCGCCGCCGGCGGCATCGAGCGCTATCTGCAATCCCGGTAAGGCCGGAATTGCAGACAACGTGACGGGCGCTTACTTGACGACGAAGCCGTGCTTGTAAGGGTCGCGGTCGTCGATGAAGATGGTGTTATAGCCGGTGACGCGTGCCCAACCCTCGATCGTGGGAATGATGGCGTCGTAATTGCCGGCCTTGGCCTTGTCGGCCACGCCACCCTTGAACATGCTGCCGATGATGCTCTCATGCACGAACTTGTCGCCGACCTTCAGCTTGCCCTTGGCGGTGAGCTGCGCCATGCGGGCCGAGGTGCCAGTACCGCAGGGTGAGCGGTCGATCGCCTTGTCGCCATAGAAGACCGCGTTGCGGGCATGGGCGGCGGGATCTCGCGCCTCGCCGGTCCACAGGATGTGGCTCAATCCCTTGATGGTCGGATTGTCCGGGTGCTGGAAGGTATATTTCTCGTTGAGCCGCTGGCGCAGGATCGGGCTTAACTGCACCAGCTTGCCGGCGGTGTAATCCGCCATGTCGCGATAGTTTTCCTGCGGCTCGACGATCGCATAGAAATTGCCGCCATAGGCGACGTCGACCTTGATCGGCCCCAGTTCCGGGCAGTCGATGTCGAGACCGGTCGAATGCAGGAAGCTCGGCACATTGGTCAGGCGTACCCATTCCACATACTGACCCTGCTGGCCGTATTCGGCGATGACGAGGCCGGCCGGCGTTTCCAGGCGCAGGACGCCCGGCGTCTTCGGTCGCACCAGACCTTCTTCGATCGCCACAGTGACGGTACCGATAGTGCCATGGCCGCACATTGGCAGGCAGCCGGAAGTTTCGATGAACAGGATGCCGATATCGTAATCCTCGCGGGTCGGCGGATAGAGGATGCTACCCGACATCATGTCATGACCGCGCGGCTCGAACATCAGGCCGGTGCGGATCCAGTCGAATTCCTTGAGGAAATGCTGGCGCCGGTCGCTCATGCTGGCGCCCTGCAGCAATGGTCCTCCGCCCGAAACCACGCGAACGGGATTGCCGCAGGTATGTGCGTCGATGCAGCTGAAGGTATACTTGGCCATGATCTATCCACGTGACGCTGACGATCAGCGTCAGCTCGATTTCGAAAGAGTTGGCGGGCTCAGGACTTGTTTTTCAGCAAATCGCGAATTTCGGTCAGCAATTCCTCGCTCTTGGAAGGTGCCGCGGGGGCTGCATCGAGGACGCTCTTGAAGCGGTTCATCTGCTTGACGACGATAAAAATCACGAAGGCGACGATGATGAAATTGATTACCGCGTTGATGAAAACACCGTAATTGATCGTCGCTGCCGCGGCATCCTTGGCGGCCTTGAGTGTCGTGTAGTCGCCGGCGCCTTTTCCATTGCTCAGGACGATGAAGTAGTTGGTGAAGTCTACACCCGAAAGGGCATAGCCGATGACGGGCATTATGATGTCATTGACGAGCGACGTGACGATGCCGGTAAAAGCCGCGCCGATGATGATACCGACCGCGAGATCGATGACATTGCCGCGCATGGCAAAGTCGCGGAATTCCTTGAAAATGCTCATCCCCTCACTCCTGTCGTTTGTGACAAGCCCCGCCTCGTTCTGTCAGGCAGTCTTCCTGTAGGGCACTGGAATCGCCGGCATTTGTCAAGAAACGAGATCGCGCAAGGCTGCAATCACCCGGTCGGCATCCTGTTCCGTCATGTCAGGATAGAGCGGGATCGACAGGGCCCGGTCGTAATAGGCATCGGCGCCCGGCAGGTCCAGCGCACCATACAGGTTCCGGTAATAGGGCTGGCGATGGACGGGCAGGTAATGCACCTGGGTGCCGATGCCCCGCCCCTTCAAGAACGCCATGGCTTCGGCCCGGCTGCAGCCAATGGCCGGAAAGTCGATCAGTACCACATAAAGATGTAACGTCGGGTCATCGCCCGGTTGGGCCGGCACCAGCCGCAGACGCGGCAGCAAGCCAGCAAGGTCTCGATCGTACTGCGCGGTCAAAGCACGCCGGCGGGCGACGAAACGGTCGAGCTTGCCAAGCTGTGACAGGCCGAGAGCGCAAGCGATATCCGTCAGGCGGTAATTGGGCCCCAGTTCCTGCATTTCATAATACCAGGGCAGCGCCGCGCCCTGGCTATCGAAAGCCTGGTCCTTGGTCGTGAAGCTCGCCGGGTCGCGCGTCATGCCGTGATTGCGGTAGAGTATCATCGCCTGGTAGAGCGCGGGGTCGTTGGTCGTGGTGACACCGCCCTCGCCCGTCGTCATGGTCTTGACCGGATGCAGCGAGAAGCAGCTCAGCTTACCGATCGCATTGGCACCGACCTTGGCATGACTGCCATTGCCGGCCTGATGCAGGCCGCCCAGGGCATGACACGCATCCTCGATCACCGCCATGCCACGGCTCTCGGCAATGGCCCCGATGGCCGGCAGGTCGACGCAATGGCCGTTGAGATGGACGGGCAGCACCGCCTTCGGCTTGATGCCGGAATGACGCGCCAGCGCCGCCGCCAAAGTCTCCGCCGTCAGGCGGCCGGAGACCGGATCGACATCGGCAAAGATCACGTCGGCGCCGCAGAAGCGGGCGGCATTGGCAGTCGCGAGGAAAGTTACGCTGGGGACCACGACATGGTCGCCTGGGCTGAGGCCGAGCGCCAGGCAAGCGAGGTGCAACGCCGCCGTGCCGCTATTGCTGGCGACGGCGAAACGGGCATCCGTGTATTTGGCAAAGGCTTGCTCGAAGGCGGCGACCGTCGGCCCCGTCGTCAGGAAGTCGCCCCGCAAGGCGGCGGTGACGGCGGCGATATCGTCATCGTCGATCGACTGCCGGCCGTAAGGCAGAAACGGCGTCTCGCTGCTCACGAATGTTCCATTGCCAGCAGCGCGAGCAACTGGTCGCCACTCATCCAATCGGTGTTGTTCTTGCTGTTATAGTAGAAGCCCTCGGACACCAGCTTGGCGCCCGGCAGGTTCTCGCGCTTCACTTCCCAGCGGATATGCGCCGGCTCGATGTAATAGCGATCGGCGAGTTCGTAGGTTGACCAGGAATCTTCTTCCGTGATCATCACCTCATGCAGCTTCTCGCCCGGACGGATGCCGACGATCTTCTGCGGCAGGTTGGGTGCGATCGCCTTGGCGAGGTCGGTCATTTTCATGCTCGGAATCTTCGGCACAAAAATCTCGCCGCCGCGCATCATCGCCATCGAGGAGAGCACGAAATTGACGCCCTGCTGCAGGGTGATGAGGAAGCGGGTCATGCGTTCATCGGTGATCGGCAGCTCGCTGGCACCCTGCGCGATCTGCTTCTGGAAGAACGGAATGACGCTGCCGCGCGAGCCGATGACATTACCGTAGCGGACGACGGCGAAGCGGCAACCACCGGCACCGGCCAGGTGATTGGCGGCGACAAAGATCTTGTCCGATGCAAGCTTGCTTGCGCCGTAGAGATTGATCGGGTTGGCGGCCTTGTCGGTGGAGAGTGCCACCACGCGCTTGACGCCGGAGCGGATGGCCGCGTTCACGACATTTTCCGCGCCGTGGACATTGGTGGCGATACACTCGAAGGGGTTGTATTCAGCGATTGGCACATGTTTCAGCGCCGCCGCATGCACCACCGTGTCGATGCCGCGCATTGCCGTTTCCAGCCGGTCCTTGTCGCGCACATCGCCGATGAAATAGCGCAGACACGGGTATGCTGTCGGCGACAGTTCCTGCGCCATCTCAAATTGTTTCAGCTCGTCGCGGGAATAGATGATCAGCCGTACCGGCTTGTATCGTTCCAGGACGGTCTTGATGAATT
>DATMUQ010000196.1:0-3825 GCA_035563795.1 Terriglobales bacterium
CCGGCAGGCTTCAAGGTCACGATTCCGCGGCTGGTGGGAATGACCCCAGTCGCAACGGCATCAGTGATGGCCGCGATCGTCTCCGCTTCCATGAAGAGTGTCAGGGGCAGCTGAACGGCGAAGCGCCGCTCTATTTCCCGAATGATGATGATTGTCCGGCGCAGATCGTGGCAAAGGGCCAGATAGTTGTCTTCAGGCGCGAGATCTTTGCGCCGCAATGTCCGGCTGATGATCTTCAGAACCGCCGCGCGCGGGTCGTCATTGCCAGGGGCATCCAAACGGGCAGCTTCGGCCGACTCGTCTTTGGCCGGCTTTGTGGCTGTTTCCACGTATTGGCGCGCGCTCGTCTGATCATATCTGGCCATGTCAGCCCCGTTTCGTCGGTGAGTCCGTCTGGCGGTCAGCGATGCAGTCGTTAAAGACGCCGGTAGAGCCAATCGGGAATGTATTTCTTACGGTCATTGAAGACAGTTCCAATGACATTGCCACCGAAGCGCTCGATGCTCGACTTGGTCCAGTTGATCACCTGGCGCCGCGCATGGTCGGCACGGATGACCATGACGGTTCCATCGCAGTAGCGGCTGATTGCAAGCGAATCACTGGTGGCGGTCGCCGCGCTGCAATCGAGGACGATGACCGAAAACACGTCCTTCAACTCGGCGAAGAGCTCACGTAGATCGGCGCCGTCAATCTCCAGCAACGGATTGCTGGTGGTAGAAAGGCGGGCCCTGAAGAGCCGCTTCATCGGATCTACCGGCTGGATAGCGTCCTCGATCGCTTCCTGGCCGCGGGCGGCATCGATGAGCGATGGGCCAGATTTTCCCGTCTCATCTTGGGTGCAATTGATAATCAGGACTGGCTGGTTGCGTTCCAGGGCGGCCGCGACGGCAAAACCCCAGGCAATCGTCGTCGTGCCTTCCCCCGGTGTCGCCGCGATGAATTGCAGCACGAAGGCTTCATCGTCGGCACGCATGGCGTCGATCGAATAGAAGAGGGTGATCAGGTCAGGGTCCAGCTGGAATGGCGGCTTTTCGCGCAGGGAGGAAATTGCGGCAAACTTCCCGACGCCCTTGAGGCGGCCATGGCGGCCTGCTTCGATCACAGCGCCGGCAGTCGCGGTCATGGGCTCGGCGACTTGCGCATCGATCTCATGCAGCGGCGATTCTGCCGATGTTCTCAATTCCAGCCGGATGGAGGTGCGATTCTCTGACATGATATCTCCCATATCTCTGCGGGAAGCCTTGCGGGATTTGCTTAGAACCATCTTTGCTGGACGGTGACGGTGTCACCCGGCTCCAGCTGGGTTGCCTCGCTCGCCTTGCGGGCCAGGCGGTCCGGGTCACTTGCTCGTACGACGGTGATTCGGGAGGGATCGGCACGCTCCTTGTAGCCGCTGGCAAGAGCGACCGCGTTGAGTGCCGTCATGCCCGGAACAAAGGCGAACTGGCCGGGGCGCTGCACTTCGCCCATCACATAGATCGGTCGGTATTCGATGATGTTGAGGCTGACCTCCGGTGCCTTCAACTCAGCCGTCAGGCGCTGGGCGATAATCGCCTCGGATTGGCGCAGCGTCTTGCCGGTCAGCTCGACTACGCCGGCCTTGGGCAGGGAGACACTGCCGCTGGCGTCGAGCGTGAACTGGCCAGAGAGATCGCTCTGTCCATAGACGGCTACCTGTATCCTATCGCCAGCCCCGAGCTGGTAGTCGTGCGCCGTTGCCGCCGGTAACTGGGGTGCGGCCATGCAAGCGGACAGGGTCAAGGCCCAGGCTGCTGCGCAAGCGCGCATGATCGCGTTAGTGAAACGTATGTGCGGGGCCGATGGCTTTTCGGAAAGGTACATCACGAAGTCTCCTAGAACGTCTTCGTCACATGCAGCAGCGTGACGTTCGAATTGAATTTTCCCTGGCTGTCTTTGGCCGTCTGGTGCTCGTAGGTATTGTCGAGAGCGATGACGAGGCCTTCCGCTGCACTCCAGTGCAGACCCGCCTCGAGCGTGTAGAGATGTTCGCGGCGATCGCTATTGACGAAATCGCGATAGCCGGTGCTGCCTTGCGCAACGAAAACGAGATCGCGCTTGATTTCCTGGGTCAGAGTCAGGCCGACGCTGTCCAGCCAATATCCCGGCGAGGCGCCGTCGAAGCTCTCGTAATAATCATGGGCGAATTGCCCGACGATCTCGGTCGTCAGTTGTGGCGACCAGATGAGCTGCGCACTGCCATAGGGGCCGCTGATATCGCGCACGGCATTGTCAACATAGTTCTGATAGCGGTAGCCGGCCGCCGTGGTGAAACGCAGGGCCGGGGATATTGCATAATCGCTGCCGAGGGTGGCGGTGAGGCCGGCGGACTGACGCTGCACATCATTGGTATCGGTGTGATCATCGGGCAGGCGGACATTGCCAATGGTCTCGATATAGATCAGCCGGTCGCTGGCAATGTTATAGGTCGCCCGGGTCCGGGCATCGATCTCATTCATATTCCGTTCGCTGAGATCGATGCTGCCATCGGTCCCTTGAACATTGTCGTAGTCGACGCGGTCGAAAGAAAGGCCGCCGAGCAGCGTGATGATGGCGTCTTCTGTCTGCAAGGCAGAGCCTGCCTTATAGTGCCAGTAGAGTACCGGCTCAGTCTCCGAGCTCGATTGCGGGTCGTCGCGGCGTTCTATCTCGCGTCCGACCAGGGCATCGCCATCGAGGCGGAGATTGTCGCCGATATCCTTCCACCCGGTTGCGGCGATGCGACCGCTCCATTCATTGTTCGACGATTGGGTAAAATAGGTGATCCGGTTGAGCTGGCCATCGAGGTTGAGGAACTGGTCAGGCTGTGTGGCAGTCGCCTGAAAACCCAGCCCGGTCACCGCATAGCCATCATCTTGCGGGTGATGATGCGCGTCGTAAATATTGGTGTCGTAGCCGAGCGAGAGATCGAGCCGCCCGTTGAGCTGGAAAGCGCCGATCATGAAGCCGTCCGGGCGATGCAGGCGATCGAAACGCTGCATGACGCTTTCGCCGGTGATGAAGTCGGGTGTTGGAACTTCCATGGCCGAATCCTGCGCATGGCCGGCGGCTGTTCCGGCCAGCGACATCAACGATGTCAGGCAGAGGAGCCGGGGCCAGAACAGGATGGCGCGGAACAGCCGCTCCGATCGCTGCCGCTGTCGTGCCGGAGAGGGGCTACGTGTTGCATCCTCCCCTGGCCGTCGCGCGTCACCAGTCGTCGCGAGAAAGCGGCCGACGCGACGACAGCTCCGAGATTTGGTTGCAAAAGCGATCGGCACTCTGTTTCCCCAAGGCAGGCCGGTGCAAGTTGACCAGCCGCTGCAGTCACACCGTTGACGGATTTTCGATCAGAAAGCGTTGCGGGAACGCAGGACTTCCGGCAGCGTGAGCAGCAGGATCTTGAGGTCGAAGCCGAGGCTCCAGTGGTCGATGTAGTAGATGTCCCGTTCGATCCGCTGGGTCAGCAAGGCCGGGTCATCCACCGCGCCACGCAAGCCGCAGACCTGCGCCCAACCGGTGATGCCGGGCTTCACGCGGTGCCGGTGGGCGTATTCACGCAGCACCTCCTGGCATAGCCGACCATCGATCTGCATGCCGGTTGCATGCGGTCGCGGACCAACCAGCGACATATCGCCCAGCAGCACATTGATCAATTGCGGCAGTTCATCGATGCTGGTCTTGCGCAGGAAATGGCCGATCCGGGTGATGCGCGGGTCGTTCCGCCTTGTCTGTTGCCGTGCCAGCAGATCCGATTGCTCGACATACATCGTCCGGAATTTCAGGACATGGAAGACCTTGTCGTTGAGCCCGGCCCGCGGCTGGCGG
>DATMUQ010000197.1:0-2713 GCA_035563795.1 Terriglobales bacterium
ATATCGCCGCCATGCTGCGGCCCGAACATATCGCCGGTTTGACGCCGATCGATGATGTCCGCGGCACCGCCGATTACCGCCGCGATGCCGCCATGACCCTGTTACGCCGCCTTCTGACCGAGTTCCGCCCATGACTCAAGAGCTCTCGACACATCAGCCTTCGACCCAGACGCTCAGCTTTACCGTCAATGGCCGGGCTGCGACGGTCGATGTCGATCCCATGCGCCGCCTGGTCGATGTGCTGCGTGAGGATCTGCAGCTCACCGGCACCAAGGTCGGCTGCAATGCCGGCGATTGCGGCGCTTGCACGGTTCTCCTGGATGGCCGGCAGATCTGCGCCTGCCTGGTGCCGGCGGCACAAGCAGCAGGGCGCGATCTGCGCACGGTGGAAGGGCTGGGGACGCCCGGCAATCTCAGCCGCTTGCAGCAGGCTTTTCTCGATCATGGCGCGGCGCAATGCGGCATCTGCACGCCGGGCATGCTGATGGCGGCACAGGACCTGCTGGATCGCGATGAGCGGCCCGGCGAGCAGGACGTGCTCGATGCTCTCGGCGGTGTGCTGTGCCGTTGCACCGGCTACCGCAAGATCGTCGAAGCGGTCCTGTCGGTGGCGCAGTCTACCAATGACCGGCCGATCACCGGCGAGACCCTGCCCAATGCCGGTGCGGTGGGCAGCCGCATGGCCAAAGTGGATGGTATCGCCAAGATCACCGGTGCCGAGAAATATGGTGCCGATGAATGGCCGGCGGACAGCCTGACGCTGCGCGTGATCCGCTCTCCGCATCATCACGCGCGTTTCCAGCTCGGCGATCTTTCCGCGTTCACCAAGGCCCGCGGGCTCACGGCGATTCTGACGGCGGCGGATGTGCCGGGACAGAATATCTTTGGCGTCTATCCCACCGGCAAGGACCAGCCGGTCTTTGCCGAAGGTTATGTGCGCTTCCGGGGCGAGGCGATCTGCGCGCTGGTCGGCGAGGCGGAGACTTTGGCTGCGATTGCCGATGGCGACCTGCCGATCACTTGGGAAATTCTGCCGGCGCTGCAGGGTGTGGCCGCCGCGACCGCCTCTGACGCCGCGCAACTGCATCAAACTTCGCCTGGCAATATTCTCGTCACCGGCCGTCTGAGCTCGGGCAATGCCGCGGGGCTTCTGAAGACGACGGAGATCGTGGCACGCGACCGCTTCCGCACCGCCTTTGTCGAACATGCCTATATCGAGCCGGAAGCCGGTTACGCCCGGCGTATCGGTGACCGGTTGGAGATTTTCGTCACCACCCAGACGCCCTATATGGACCGCGATGAAGTCGCGCTGATCATGGGGCTGAAGCCGGACCAGGTGCGGATCATTCCCAGCGCCGTCGGCGGCGGTTTCGGCGGCAAGCTTGATCTCTCGCTGCATCCGATGATCGCCATCGCCGCCTGGAAGCTGGGCCGGCCGGTCCGCTGCACCTATAGCCGGCCGGAATCCATGGCCTCGACCACCAAGCGGCACCCGGCCGTCATCGATATTGCTGTCGGTGCCGATCGCGAAGGCCGGTTGAAGGCAATCACCTTCGAGGGCGATTTCAACACCGGCGCCTATGCTTCCTGGGGACCGACCGTCGCCAACCGGGTGCCCGTGCATGCCTCCGGGCCTTACGAAGTCGATGCCATCACCTGCGTCACCCGGGCCATCTACACCAACGATACGCCGGCCGGTGCCTTCCGTGGCTTCGGCGTGCCGCAATCGGCGATCGCTCTGGAGACGCTGCTCGACGACATTGCCGAGCGGCTGAAGATGTGCCCCTTCGAATTACGCTACCGCAATGCGCTCGACAAGAATTCGGTGACCGCCAGCGGCCAGCGCCTGGCTGCCAGCGTCGGCCTGCGTGCCTGCCTCGATGCCCTGCGGCCGCAATGGGATGCGTGGCGCGCCGAAGCGGTGATCCATAACCAGCAGGCCGCCGCCAAAAAGGGCGCGCGGCTGCGGCGCGGTGTCGGTGTCGGCTGTGGCTGGTATGGGATCGGCAATACCTCACTGCCTAATCCCTCGATCATGCGGGTTGGCCTGCGCCAGAATGGCCGTATCACGCTCTATAACGGCGCCGTCGATATCGGCCAGGGTTCGAACACGATCATGATGCAGATCTGCGCCGATGCCTTGGGCGTGCCGGTGACGGCGATCGATCTGGTCGCCGGCGACACCGATCTCACGGCCGATGCCGGCAAGACCTCAGCGTCGCGCCAGACCTTCGTCTCTGGCACGGCCCTGCGCCTCGCCTCGGAAGATCTGCGGCGACAGATGCTGCGGCTTGCCAATATTGTCGAGCCGGCCCAGTTCCGCCCTGCTGACGGAAGTTGGGTCATCAGCGATGGCCAGATCGAGCATCAACTCAATCTCTCGGGCCTGCCGACCGTCAACGCGCATGGCGATCTGATGGTGGGCGAGGGACGCTTCGATCCGCCAACCTCGCCGCTCGATGCCGATGGCCAGGGCATTCCCTATGCGACCTACAGCTTCTCGGCCCAGCTCGCCTTGGTCGAGGTTGATATCGATCTCGGCACTACCAAGGTACTGCGGATCGCCGCGGCGGCGGATGTCGGCCGCGCCATCAATCCGACCCAGGTCGAGGGCCAGTTGCATGGTGGTGTTGCCCAGGGCCTCGGCCTGGCACTGATGGAAGAATACATCCCCGGCCGCACCGAGAACCTGCACGACTATCTGATCCCCACG
>DATMUQ010000198.1:0-2737 GCA_035563795.1 Terriglobales bacterium
TTTGCCGCCCTTATATCGCTGGCGCCCGGCCGGGCGCCACGGCAAGCCGATGAGTGACATCAACCGATGCCAGGGAGCCAGGCTGGCACCACTGATCTCAACTTCCGCTGTCTTCATTTCTCCGCCAGGAAAATACGACGAAAAAGCCTAATCGGCCGTCCCGATGGTCAAAAACTTGCTGATTCGTCAGACTTTTGCTAAGGACCGGCAAATCCTAGGGGCAGGCATTGCCCTTCGCAATCAATCTTTTATGCGACCCAGGGTCTCATGACACTAAGCGTAACACCAACGACCAGCCCTGGCCTTTCCCTGCGCCTCGGGGATTTTGACACGCTTTGGCAGGCACTTGACTACGCCGCCAAGGGCGATTGCGGTTACAATTTCTTCTCGGCCAAGGGCGAGTTGCAACGGGTCCTCAGCTACCGAGAGTTGCGGGAGCGTGCGCGAGACTTCGGCCAGGCTCTCGTCGCGCTCGGTCTCGATCGCGGCGACCGGATGATCATGGTTGCTGATACCGACCCTGATTTTGCCGTCGCTTTCATGGGCTGCCAGTATGCCGGTATTCTGCCGGTGCCGGTGGCGATCCCCACCAGCCTTGGCGGCAAGGACGCCTATATCGCCCAGTTGCGTCACCAGATCGAAGGCTGCGGCGCCAAGGCGGCGATGGCGCCGGAAAGCCTGGTCGGTTTCCTGCATCAGGCTGCCGAGGGCCTGTCCTTGCGCCTGGCTGGCACGCCGAAGGACTTCTGGGACATTCCCCGCAAATCCGCCGATCTGCGGCCCTTCGACCGCAGCGGCCCGAGCTATCTGCAATATTCCTCCGGCAGCACTCGCTTCCCCAAGGGGATCGAGGTCAGCCAGGGCAGCTTCATGGCCAATGCCTATGCCATCGCCACCGATGGCTTGCGCGTGGTGCCCGGCGATCGCAGCACCTCCTGGCTGCCGCTCTATCACGACATGGGGCTGGTCGGCTTCATGCTCTGCCCGCTGACGACGCAGATGTCGGTGGATTATATCGCCACCCGTGATTTCGCCCGTCGCTCGCTCACTTGGCTGCAGCTGATCAGCGATTATCGCGGCACCCTCTCCTATTCGCCGAGCTTCGGCTATGACCTCTGTGTCCGGCGGATGCGTGACGATGCAGCAATGAAGCTGGATCTCAGCTCCTGGCGTGCGGCCGGCATCGGCGGCGATATGGTGCAGCACGAGACTTTGTCCCGTTTCAGTACCGCTTTCGCACCTTACGGCTTTGACCCCGTCGCTTTCGTGCCGAGCTACGGCATGGCGGAAACCACGCTCGCCATGAGTTTTGCGCCGCTCGATCGCATGTACCGGGTCGATTATATCGACCGCGAAAAGCTGGCCGTCGAGAGCCAAGCGGTGCCGGCTGAGCCGGGTCCGTCTACCCGCGGTTTTGTCGCCTGCGGACGCGTTCTGCAGCAGCACGAATTCGCCATTCGCGATGCCCAGGGGGCGCCCTGCAAGGAGCGCCAGGTGGGTCGCATTTTCTTCCGCGGTCCCAGCGTCATGACCGGCTATTTCCAGCAGCCGGAACTGACGGCCGAGGCGCTCTCCGCCGATGGCTGGCTGGATACCGGTGATCTCGGATACCTGCTGGATGGCGAGATCGTCATCACCGGCCGGGCCAAGGATCTCATCATCATCGCCGGCCGCAATATCTGGCCGCAGGACCTGGAATGGGCCACTGAAGAGCTCGGCGATCTGCGCCGCGGCGATGTTGCCGCCTTTTCGGTCGAGGACGGCGAGAGCGAAGCCGTCGTCATTCTGGTTCAATGCCGCCTGGTCGACGCCGAGGCGCGGGCCAAGTTGCAGAAGGATGTGGCCGCCTTGCTGCAGAAATCGGCTGGCGTTGAAGCCCGGGTGGTGTTGGTGCCGCCGCATGGCCTGCCGCAGACCTCCTCCGGCAAGCTCAGCCGCGCCAAGGCCAAGGCCAACTATCTCCAGGGCGTCTATGACGCTGATCTGAAGGCTTGATCCCGTGACCGGCCGGCCGGTTCTGGCGATTACCGGCGCGACCGGCTTTATCGGCCAGGCGCTGTTGCATGCCGCTGCTGCGGGCGACTGGCAGCCGCGCATCCTGACCCGACGCTATCCCCGCGATTGCCTGATGCCGGGCCACAGCCTGGAAGTGGTCCCCGGTGACCTGAACGACAGCAGCGCCCTGAAGGATCTGCTCACGGGAGCAACCGCGGTCATCCACCTCGCCGGGCTGATCAAGGCGTTACGCCCCGCCGATTTTTTTGCCGCCAATCTCGGCGGCACCGAGCGATTGTTGCAGGTCGCCGCTGCCGTCAACCCGACGGCGGCTTTTGTCCATGTCTCGTCGCTGGTGGCGCGGGAACCACAATTGTCGTCCTATGCGGCCAGCAAGCGGGCTGGCGAAGATAAAGTCAGGGAGCTGTCTGGCGACCGGTCCTGGGCCATCATCCGGCCACCGGCCGTCTACGGTCCCGGCGATACCGCCACCCTGCCCTTGTTCCAGGCCGCCCGGCGCGGACTTCTGCCCTATCCCGCGGCTCGCGATGCGCGGGTGTCCCTGATCCATGTCACGGATCTCGCGGCATTGCTCCTCGCCACGGCCAAGGGGCTCGTCGACGGGGCCCTGCCCTCGGGACGGCTGGCGGAAGTCGATGACGGGCAAGCCGGCGGCTATGGGTGGCCGGCAATGCTGGAGGGGTTGGCCCACGCGGCCGGCCGGCCGGTGCGCGGCTGGCGG
>DATMUQ010000199.1:0-5788 GCA_035563795.1 Terriglobales bacterium
GCCTGCGCTACGATTATATCGATGTCGCCAAGGTGATCGCCAAGCTGCAGGCGAAGCGCCCGGATCTCCATGTCATCATCACCGGCCGCAATGCCAAGGATGAGTTGATTGAGGTTGCCGATCTGGTCACCGAGATGACCATGGTGAAGCATCCCTTCCGCGACGGTATCAAGGCGCAGCAGGGCATCGAGTTCTGATCAAGCGCGGCAGGTGAGGCGAATTCAGCGATGGCGCGCAAAGCCGCGATCATGTTCCAGGGTACCGGGTCCGATGTCGGGAAGTCGCTGATCGTCGCCGGGCTCGCGCGCGCCTTCGCCAAACGCGGTCTCCGCGTCCGGCCCTTCAAGCCGCAGAACATGTCGAACAACGCGGCGGTGACGGCGGATGGCGGTGAGATCGGCCGCGCCCAGGCCCTGCAGGCGCGTGCTGCCGGGGTGGCGCCCAGCGTCCATATGAATCCGGTGCTGCTGAAGCCGCAGAGCGAAACCGGCTCGCAGATCGTCGTCCAGGGCAAGGTCTTCGGCCAGGCCAAGGCGGTCGATTATCACCGCCTGAAGCCGCAATTGCTGGAGAAGGTGCTGGAGAGCTTCCATCTCCTTCAGGATGAGGCCGATCTCGTCCTGGTCGAAGGCGCGGGCAGCCCGGCAGAGATCAATCTTCGGGCCGGCGACATCGCCAATATGGGTTTTGCCGAGGCCGCCAATCTGCCGGTGGTGCTGATCGGCGATATCGATCGCGGCGGTGTCATCGCCAGCATCGTCGGCACGAAGATGCTGTTGCAGCCGGCCGAGGCGGCCCGGCTCAAGGGCTTTCTCATCAACAAGTTTCGCGGCGATATCACGCTCTTCACCGATGGCGCGAAAATCATCGAGGAACGTGCGAAACTGCCCGGCCTCGGCGTCATTCCCTGGTTTGCGGAAGCCGGCCTGTTGCCGGCGGAAGACGCAATGGCGCTCGACAGTTACACGGCGGGGCAAGGTGGGCGGATCCGCATCGCCGTACCGCGCCTGCCGCGGATTTCCAATTTCGACGATCTCGATCCCTTGCGCGCCGAACCCGATGTCGAGTTGATCCTGCTCTCACCGGGCGAAGCAATGCCGGGCGATCTCGATCTCGTCTTGCTGCCGGGATCGAAATCGACCATCGGCGATCTCAAGGCCTTCATCGATGCCGGCTGGGATATCGATCTCAAGGCGCATCTTCGCCGCGGCGGCAGTGCGCTCGGTCTCTGTGGCGGCTATCAGATGCTGGGGATGCGGCTCGATGATCCGGAAGGCAGCGAAGGACCGGCCGGCAGCATCGATGGTCTGGGCCTGCTCGACGTGACGACGCGGCTCGGTGGCGCCAAGACTCTGACTGAGGTGAGCGGGCTCGCTCATGGGCTTAATGCGCCGATCCGTGGTTATGAGATGCATATCGGCGTCACCACCGGGCCGGGCTGCGCGCGGCCCATGCTCGATCTCGGCGGCCGGCCCGACGGTGCCTGTTCCAGCGATGGCCGGGTGATGGGCTGCTATGTCCACGGCATCTTTGCCAGCGATGCCTTCCGGCACGCTTTTCTCAACCGGCTGAAGGCACGCAGCGCCAGCGGTCTTGCCTATGAGCAGTTGGTGGATGCGCTGCTCGACAAGCTGGCCGATCATCTCGGCCGTCATGTCGATCTCGACCAGATATTGTCGATCGCGCGCGGTTAAGGCGATGGCGTCGCGCTGTTCGTCGCCAGTTTCAACCGAGCCAGAGCGCCAGCAGGATCAAGGCCTCGATGCCGCAGGCCAGCATGTAAAGCTGCAACCCGCGGCGGATATCGAGGGCGCTGGCATAGGGCGTGCCGCCCTTGCCCATCCAATGATCCATCACCAGTTCGCCGTCGTAGCGGCGCGGCCCCGCCAAGGCGACGCCGAGGGCGCCGGCCATCGCCGATTCCGGCCAGCCGGCATTGGGCGAGCGATGATGCGTCGCGTCGCGCCACATCGCCGTCCAGGCGCGCAGTGCCTTGAGTTCCGGCATGATCGCCGCGGCGAGAATGAGCAGCAGGCCGCTCAGGCGAGCAGGAATAAGGTTGACCAGATCGTCGAGCCTCGCCGCTGCCCAGCCGAAATGCAGATGTCGCTCGCTGCGATGACCGATCATGCTGTCGGCCGTGTTGATGACCTTGTAGGCAAGCAGCCCCGGCAGGCCCAGCAGCGCCGCCCAGAAGACCGGGGCGACGATGCCATCGGAGAAGTTTTCCGCCAGCGATTCCAGGGCGGCGCGGCTGATGCCGGCGCGGTCGAGACTCTCTGGATCGCGGCCGACGATCTTGGCGACGGCGATGCGCCCGCCTTCGACACCGCTGATCTCCAGCCCGCTGGCGACCGCCGCCACATGGATATAGAGGCTCTTCTGCGCAATCAGGCTGCTCATCACCACGGCGAGCAGGAATTTGCCCAATGGCAAAGCCAGCAGCAGCGTCTGCAGCAGGGCGCCCAGCAGCAGGGCTGCCAGGGTCAGCACGGTGATGACGGCCAGGCCGGCACGGCGGCGGCGCAAAGGCTGATCGCCCTCGCGGTTGAAAAGCTGGTCGGCCCGGCCGATGATCCAGCCGATCCAGACCACGGGATGGGGAAAATGGCGGTAGAACCAAGCGGGATCGCCGAGAATGGCGTCGATCACGACGGCAATGAACAGGGCGCCCGGCTGGGCCAGATCGGCAAGGATGTCGGTCATAAGATTTGTCATTGGCGGATTCTGGCGGAGACGTCAATAAGGGGCGGTGCCTGGCAGATAGTTAGCCTCGGGGCAGCGCGAGGGATCGGATGGTGATGGATTCAGGGATCGGGAGCTGGCGGCGGCGCTTGGCCGTCGGTATCGGCTGTGACCGGGATGCCCCGCTCGCCGAATTGCGCGCCTTGTTGCTCGATTGCCTGCGGGAGGCCAAGGTCGGGCTGCAGGATATCGGCTGCCTGGCGACCGTCGACGCCAAGGCGGACGAAACCGGTATCGTCGACCTTGCCGCTGAGCTCGGCCTGCCGCTGCAGTTCTTTCCGGCAGCCGAGCTGGAGCGCGAGACACCGCGGCTTGCCAATCCGTCGGAGGCGGTCTTCCGCGCCATTGGCTGCCACGGTGTGGCCGAGGCGGCGGCCTTGGCCGCTCTCGGACCCGCTGCCTATCTGCTCTTGCCAAAGCGGCGCTCGGTGCGGGCTACCTGTGCGCTCGCGGCCCTGCCGGTCGACCAGCCGGCGGAACCTTCGTCACCCGGGCGGCAAGTTAACTGACGTTATACTGCATACAAATTAAGAGGCTTTCATGAGTATCGTGCACTTCATCGGCGCCGGCCCCGGGGACCCGGATCTCATCACGGTGAAAGGCAAAAGGTTGATCGAGGAAGCGCCGGTCATGCTCTATGCCGGCTCGCTGGTGCCGCCCGGCATCGTCGCTTTGGCGCGTCCCGGAGCGCTGGTGATCGACACGTCGTCGCTGCATCTCGACCAGATCATCGGCCATATCCAGGAGGCGATCGCCGCCGGCAAGGATGTGGCGCGGGTACATTCCGGCGATCCCTCGATCTACGGGGCGACCGCCGAACAGATGCGCCGCCTCGACCAGCTTGGCATCGCCTATGACGTGACGCCGGGCGTGCCGGCCTTTGCCGCGGCGGCTGCGGTACTCAGCAACGAGCTGACTTTGCCGGAAGTGAGCCAGACCATCATTCTCACCCGCACCGAGGGCGAGGCTTCCGCGATGCCGAAGGGCGAGGACCTCACCACGCTGGGCAAATCGGGTGCCACGCTGGCGATCCATCTTTCGATCCGTAATATCGGCAAGGTGGTGGCAGAACTGACGCCGCTTTACGGCGCCGATTGCCCGGTGGTGATCGCCTTCCGCATCGGCTGGCCGGACCAGCTGATCCTGCGCGGCACGCTGGCCGATATCGAGGGGCGGCTGAGCGGCAGCCAGATATCTCGTACCGCCATCATCTTCGTCGGTCGGGTTTTCGGGGCGGCAGACTTCATCGATAGCCGCCTCTATCACGTCGATCACCAGCACGCCTTGCGCAAGCCGCGCGACTAAGGCGGGATGTATAAGGTGCCTATGGGGAAGGCGGATACAGCCGAGATGAATGTGGCGGATGCCGGCACCGGCCGCGACTTCCGCCATTTGTTGACGGCCTTCTGCGCCTCCAATCTCGGCAGCAAGATCGCCCGTGAAGCCCTGCAGATGACGGCCGTCATCACTTTGCAGGCAACCCCGCAGCAGTTGAGCTTTCTCTCCGTCGCCGCCTCTTTGCCGGTGCTGCTGCTCGGCCTCTTTGCCGGGACCTGGGTCGAGCGGCGCCAGCGGCGCAACCTGATGATCACCGCCGACCTTGCGCGTTTCTGCGCCTTGATCTCGCTGCCGCTGGCGGCCTGGGCCGGCTGGCTGACCATCGGCCAGATGATCGTCGTCGCGGCGCTGATGTCGATCCTCTCGCTGAGCTTCGACGTCGCCGACCAGTCGCTGCTGCCGCAACTGGTGCGGCCGGCAGCCTTGCTTAAGGCCAATACCAGGCGCGAGCAGATCGATGCGACGACGGAGGTGATCGGTCCGCCGATCGGCGGCTGGCTGGTGCAGGTGATCACCGCGCCCGCGACCCTGGTAATCGATGCTGTCTCCTATCTGTTCTCGGCCCTGTTCCTGCTGCGGATCCGTCACGTGGAGGAAAAGCCTGTCGCCCGATCTGCGGCACCAGGGCAGCTATGGCGCGAGACGCAGGAGGGGTTGCAGGCGATCTGGCGTCAGCCGCTGCTGCGACCGCTGCTGATCGCGCGCAGTCTGCGGACCTTCTTCGGTGCCATGATCGGCGCTTATTACATCTTCTACCTGATCAACCGCCTGCATATATCGCCGGCGACATTAGGCCTGATCATCGCCACCGGTGGGATCGCCTCGCTGCTCGGCACCATGATGATCCGCTGGACGGCGGGCTGGCTGCCGGTCGGCCCGGGCATCATCCTCGCTTTTGCCATCAAGGCGCTGAGTTTCATCCTGCTGCCGCTTTCCGGTCTGCTGCCATATTGGGTGGTGCCGATGCTGGTCCTGCAGCAGATCCTGCAGGATGGCGTCACCAGTTATTTCGCCGTGCATGAAAGGCATCTCCGCCAGCGCCTGATGCCGCCGCAGCAATTAGCCCGCGCTTCGGCGGCGGTGCGGGTGGCCAATGACGGACCGATACCACTGGGCGCGCTAGTAGGCGGCTTGCTGCTGCCGCTGCTGGGTCTCGATGGGGTGCTGTGGTTCGCGATCGCCGGTTATGGACTTTCAGCGGTTGTTACTTTCTTCTCGCCGGTGCGCCGCTTAGTCGTCATCTGACGCAAAGTCATGCGACTTCAGGATCTTCTCGTAGCGCTTGATCAGGCGCTGCCGTTTCAGCGATGACAGGCGCTGGATCCAGAAGATGCCATCGAGCTGATCGATCTCGTGTTGATGGCAGATGGCGGCGAGGCCTTCCGCTTCCTCGACATGCTCGGCGCCGTCGAGATCCTGGTACTGGAGGCGGATCTTGGCCGGGCGCTCGATCTCATCGAGCACACCTGGCATGGATACGCTGCCCTCGCGATGCCGGATCTTCTCATCCGATGACCACAGGACCCGCGGATTGACATAGACGCCATGGCTCGCCGCCTCCGGTAGATCGAGGACGACGAGACGCTGCAAGATGCCGATATGCGGCGCGGTGATGCCGAGGCCGGGCGCTGCGCGGATCGTCTCCAGCAGATCGTCGGCGAGCGCCCGCAGATCGGTGTCAAAAATCGTCACGGGCGCAGCGACC
>DATMUQ010000200.1:0-5723 GCA_035563795.1 Terriglobales bacterium
CCTTTGATCGTGACGTGGCGGGCGATGACAAGTCGACACGGATCGGTGCCAGCCTCTCTGGCAACCATCATATCAGCGTGCCCTGGCGTGACCGTGCAGATATGCCGCAATCGGCGGAAGAAGCAGACCGATTGAAGCAGCTTGCCGAGGCGGGTTTCATGATCGATCCGCGTCCCGTGCCGGTCATGGACCCGGATCAGCGGCTGCAATTCGGCTTCGACTGCGATGCCAGCAATCCTCCGTGCCGCGTTTTCCTGCTGCACCTCTTCGATGCCCACGGCCGATTCATCACAACGGCGCCGTATGAAAAAACCCATCAAGGGGCCTGCTTTCCACAGCACTTTCTGGCTGGCGTCGATGAGGCGGTGAGAAAGCAGGTGCGGCTGGCGCTGGTGGCACCGGACTGGCTGAAACATGGCCAGACCCGGGTGGGCAATAAGCTGTTGCCGGACATGGTTGTGCAGGACCGCCTTTCCGGTGATCGAGACGTCACGGAGTTCCAGTCCTGCTGGCGCAACCTTGGCGTGGCGATCGAGGGCTTTCCGCATTGGTTGAGCCCCGCCAATGGCATCATCGGACGAAGCAATCTGACCGCGCGGGTGCGCCATGGTGCCGGCTATACAAGCGGCCTGATGATCGTCAACGGTAGTGGATCGCGGCATTACAAGCGCTCGGCCAAGGTGAAAGTCGTTGTCTATGATCTGGGTGGGGCCCAGAAGGAAGCCGTGCTAGAGATTCCGGCATTCACGCAGCGTCTGGTCTGGCTGCCTGAGTTGATGCCGGATCTGGGCGATTTCCTTGGCGGCCAATTGGGCGCCCTCATGGTGAAATGCGCCGAGGCTGATCTCAATTGCCAGTTGGTCACCACCAATCAGCATGGTGCCGTCTCACTGCAGCATCTCTGGGGATATTGAACCGGAGGGTGGGCCCAGAGGCCTGATCTCGCCGGGCGCCTGATTCCAGCCGGATACCTTCACCTCATAACCTGCGTGAGAAAATCACCTTGGAAAACCCGGCAGGTGGGGCGCAGATTGACCGCCGATTTGCACCGCTACCGGGGATTCCAGGATGAAAATCACCAATATCACCATCTCCCATCATCGCCTGTCGATGGATCCGCCCTTCCGGGCCAGTTGGGACACACGGCCGCGCACCCATTTCGATGCGACGATCACGCGGGTGGAGACGGATGCGGGTATCACCGGCGTGGCTTCCGGCGACATGATGGTGGGCTTCCAGGGCCACGAGCATCTTTTCATCGGCCAGGATCCGCTGGCGATCGAGCGGCATTACCGCGTCATCAACAACATCAACTTCCATTACGGCCGCTGCTGGCCGCTTGACCTGGCGCTGTGGGATCTTGCCGGCAAGATCACGGGACAGCCGGTCTGGCGGCTGATCGGCGGGATGAATGACAAGATCCGCGCTTATGCCTCCTCCGGGACCTTGCGCAGCGCCAGCGAAATGGCCGACGTCGCCCAAAGCTTCCTGGGCCAGGGCTTCGAGGCGATGAAGGTGCGGTTCCATCGCGGCGACTGGCGCGACGATATCAAGGCGCTGGAAGCGGTCCGCAAGGCGGTCGGCGACAAGCTCCGGCTGATGGTCGATTGCAATCAGGGCTGGCGCATGTCCTGGGACACGGCCACACCTTGGACCGTCAAGGATGCGCTCAAGGTCGCCCGCGAGCTGGAGCGTCTGGATGTCTATTGGATGGAGGAGCCGCTGCATCGCGGCGATCACAAGGGCATGGCGGAACTGCGCCAGATGGTGGATGTCCGCATCGCCGGCGGCGAAATGACTCGCGAGCTCTATGAATTCCGCATGCTGATCGAGAACCGTTCGCTCGATATCCTGCAGCCCGATGCGGCCCTGGTCGGCGGCATCACCGGCCTGCGCCGCGTCGCCATGCTGGCGGCCGAGCACAACATCATGTTCACGCCGCATACCTGGACCAACGGCATGGGCGTCGTCGCCAATGCCCATCTGACGGCGGGGCTGACGGACGGGCTCTTCCTCGAATTCCCCTACGATCCGCCGGAATGGAGCCTGGAACGGCGCGACTTCATGATGGAGAAGCCCTTCAAGGTCGATGGCGATGGCTGGATCCGTCTCGGCGAGGCGCCCGGTCTCGGCTATGCCCTCGACGAAAAGATGCTGGAAAAGACGCGAATCGGCTGATCCGACGGCGCCGGATCATATCGGCGTGCCGGACCAAGCCATCGTGTCACAAAAAGCCAGGGGGCGGTCGTAACAGCCGCCCCCTGATTGATTCGGGGTCTCGGTTTACCGCCTTCTCTGCCCTGCTGCAGGCCTCCTGGCTCGCAAGCGCCGGTTCCAGCTGCAGAGCAAAACTAAGACAGGAATCAAAAGAGGGACCATCCGGTCCCTCTTTTTGAGTCAGACATCGGGGCGAGTATCAGGACGCGGTGCGCAGCGCGTAGCTCAGTCCATGCGCCCAGAAGCGTTCGATGCGGCGCAAGGTGGTGTTGATCGTCTCCAGGTCACCCTGGGTGGCAATCTCGCTGCTCATCGCCTTCAGATGACGGTCGTACATCTCGTCCATCCGCTCGCAGACTTCCAGCGCCTTCGGCGACAGGCGGACATGGACTGCGCGGCGATCATGGGTTGAGCGCTCCTGCATCAGATAGCCGTTCTCGACCATCTTCTTCACGTTATAGGAGACGTTCGACCCGAGGTAATAGCCACGATTGGTCAACTCTCCCACCGACAAGGTATCCTTGCCGATATTGAACAGGATCATCGCCTGCACGTTGTTGAGATCGCGAATGCCCTGCCGGTCGAGATCTGCCTTGATCACTTCCAGACATTCCCGGTGCAGTCGTTCGATCAGCGAAATCGTCTCGAGATAGGCCTTTTTCACCCTATTTTACTCCGACGTCAGAGAGCGACCCCCATGGCCAATTCCCTTTTACCCAAGGGTGACAATAGGGATTTGCTGTAAAAAACTGGTTAATTTCGCGTTATTTTGCTTCGGCAACTCGCCTCACTTATCCAAAATGAGGCTTAACTAACTATAAATACTAGTTTTTCTCAAAATATAATTCGGCTTCGGCACTCAAAGGCTGGAACGCTTGCTCCACCGCTGCAGCATCGGCACCAGTGACTGGCCAAGCCGCGTTGCCGTCGCCGTCGACCAGCAACGCGCGAATGGCTTCTTTGACATTGCCAGTCCTCATCATGCGGCGATTCAAGCGATAGCTTTCTTGCAGAATATCTTCAAGCGTGCGGCCTGTCGCCGTCGTCATATGTCGGTAGGTCAAGGCCAGTGCCAAGGGATTGCCGCGGCGCAGCTGGTTCAGGAAGTCGCGGAAGCCTTTTTCCGGCCGGGCCATCAACACGGTCTCGATCTCGCCGACAGTCCGTTGACTGAAACAGCGATCGACTTCCGCCTGAATGAGGGCCAGGGGGCGTTGCGTCACCTCCACATTCAGGATGTCGACGTTGTGGAAGCTGGTCCACTCGACATCCTGGGGCGGCACATAATGCGTGCCGAGGCCGGCATGCAGCATGCCGGGTGCCCGAATCTCGATGCCGGTCAGGGCCAGGAACAGGCCGAGCTGCCCCGGGCACTTGGCGAGATAATAGGCACTGCCGGCATCGGGCACGAGGCCAAGACGGCAATGGGGCAAGGAAAACAGCGTCAGATCGGTGACCACGCGGATCGCGGCTGCCATGGCCAGCCCGGCCCCCAGGCCCGTGGTCACACCGTTCATGACGGCCATGGTCGGTTTCGGATAGCTGGCCCAGAGCTGAATCAACCGGTGCGTGCTGCGCTGGAGTGTCACCGGATAGGTATCGTCGCCGGCGTCCAGCGCCCGATAGAGCTCAAGCAGGTTTTCGCCGCTGGAAAAGGCATGAAAGCCCTCCCCGCGCAGGATGACGCCGGTGATCTCCTCCGCCGAGCGCCAGCGCCGCAATTGGCTGTCGATGGCCGTGATGTCTTCGAGCCCGAGCGCGTTGAGGGCTTCGGGATTGTTGAAGGTGATCGTCCCGACACCATCGGTCTCAGCAAACTGCACGTACTCGGTCACGGTGATCGGCTCCGACCAGGAAAAGATTAATATTGCCGGAGCTGGTGCGCGGCGCGACGCCGAACCGCCCTCTCCCAATGGAGAGGTCTTTTCGACCACCCGTCGGGCGCCGTCAAGTCTTGCCGCGAAGCGTCTTAACGGCATATTGCCGCAAGATTTTTACGACAATCGTAACGGATTGCTCGCTTGACAGCAGGCCTCAGTCCCGGCACCGATGACAGTAGGCTTGGGCTAAGTCTTTAAGGAGAATTCTTAATGAGCGCACACAGCAAGCATCCGGAGACTGTGGTCCTGCATGCCGGCCATCGCCGCGATGCTGCCACCAATGCCGTCGCCGTGCCGATCTACCAGACCACCTCGTATCAGTTCGACGACAGCGCCCATGCCGCCGACCTCTTCGCCCTGAAGCGCTTCGGCAATATCTATACCCGCATCATGAACCCGACCACTGATGTGCTGGAGCAGCGCCTCACCGCACTCGAGGGCGGCGCCGCTGCTTTGGCGGTCAGCTCCGGCCAGGCGGCCTCGGCCTTCGCCATCCAGAACATCGCCAAGGCCGGCGACAATGTCGTCAGCTCGACCGATCTCTATGGCGGTACCTGGAACCTCTTCGCCAACACGCTGAAGGACCAGGGGATCGAGGTGCGGTTCGTCGACCCGCAGGACCCGGAGGCCTTTGCCCGCGCCACCGATGACAAGACCCGCGCCTATTACGCGGAGACCCTGCCCAATCCGAAGCTGCGGGTCTTTCCGATCAAGGAAGTCGCAGATATCGGCCGCAAGCTCGGCGTGCCGCTGATCATGGACAATACCGCAGCGCCGATTCTCTGCCGGCCCTTCGAGCATGGGGCGGCGATCATCGTCTATTCGACCACCAAATATATCGGCGGCCATGGCACCTCGATCGGCGGCGCCATCATCGATGGCGGCAATTTCGATTGGGAAGCCAATGCTGCGCGTTTCCCCGGCCTCAACCAGCCGGATCCCAGCTATCACGGCGCGGTCTGGACCCAGGCGGTGAAGCCGATCGGCCCGGTCGCCTATATCATCAAGGCGCGGGTGACTCTGCTGCGTGATCTCGGCGCGGCGATGAGCCCCTTCAACGCCTTCCTGTTCATCCAGGGACTTGAGACCTTGCCGCTCAGGATGCGAGAGCATTGCCGTAACGCGCAGGCGGTGGTGGACTTCCTGAAGAAGCATCCCGCCGTCACCAAGGTGATCTATCCGAATGTCGCCGATGGCGAAAACCTGCGCCGAGCGCAGACCTATCTCAAGGGCGGCTTCGGTGGCCTGGTAGGCTTCGAATTGAAGGGGGGCCAGGAGGCTGGCCGGCGTTTCATCGACGCGCTGCAGCTTTTCTATCATGTGGCCAATATCGGCGACGCCCGCAGCCTCGCCATCCATCCGGCCAGCACCACCCATTCGCAGCTGACCGCGGATGAGCAGTTCAGCACCGGCGTCAGCGCCGGCTATGTCCGGCTCTCCGTCGGCCTCGAGCATATCGACGACATCCTGGGCGATCTGACCCAGGCGCTGTCGGTTTCCGAGACCGCCAAGGCCGCCCAGTAAGGTCTGGAAAGGCCCAGCGAAGGCGGAAACGCCCGAAACTGCGACAAAAGGCCCGCCCCGGCATCCGGGGCGGGCCTTTCTTGCTGCTGGCATGTCGCCGAG
>DATMUQ010000201.1:0-4410 GCA_035563795.1 Terriglobales bacterium
TGCTCCTGGCCAGGAAGGACGGGCGCTGGATCGCCGGGGCCCTCAACCTGATCGGCGCGGACTGCCTCTACGGCCGCCACTGGGGCTGCGTGGAGGACGTGCCCTTCCTGCACTTCGAGCTCTGCTACTACCAGGCCATCGACTACGCCATCGCCCATGGCCTCACCCGGGTCGAGGCCGGGGCCCAGGGCGAGCATAAGATCCAGCGCGGCTATCTCCCGGTCGAGACCCATAGTGCGCATTGGATCGCCGATCGTTCCTTCCGTGACGCCGTCGCCGAGTTCCTGCAGCGGGAGACACGGGTGATGGAACATGAGATCGCGGAACTGGCCGAAACCGGACCGTTTCGACAGGCGGACACCTAGGTCGACCAGCCCGGGCGACCTTCGGTTACGACATCGATACCGGAAAGCTCAACCGTACGCGCAAGCCGGGCTTGGCATCGTCGAGGTCGAGCGCGGCACCGTGCAGATCGGCGACCGCTGCCACCAGACTGAGGCCAAGACCATTGCCCGGTGTTGTCCGGCTGCGCTCCGCCCGATAAAAGCGTCGCGTGAGATGCGGAAGGTCCGGCGGCAACACGCCGGGTCCGTTGTCTTCAACGCTGAGCGCCGGCCGGGCGGCGGCATCTTCGGTAAGTTGCACGGCGATACGCGTTCCCGTCGGCGTATGTCGCAGGGCATTTTCAACCAGGTTGGACAAGGCCTGGGTCAGCAGTTCCTGATCGCCGTGAATAACCACGCCGGGATTTACCTGCGCCACCAGATGATGCCCGGCTTCTTCCGCATCCAACTGATAGGCATCGGCAACCGCATCGGCAACCATGCTGAGATCGACGGCACTGAACCCAAGTTTTGGCGATGCCCCCTCCACCTGGGCGATCCGCAGCAGTGCCGAAAATGTTTCCAGCACGCCCTCCGTTTCGCGTAATGCCGCGTCGATCGCCGCCTGATATTCAGCCGCCGAACGCGCATGCCTGCGCGCATCTTCGAGACGCTGATAGAGGCGCGTCAGCGGCGTACGGAGATCATGGGCCACATCGGTACTGACCTGACGCAGGCTTTCCATCAGGACGCCGATGCGATCCAGCATGCGGTTCAAGGTCACCGCCAGGCGGTCGAGATCGTCGGAAGTCCCCCGCACCGGCACGCGCCGGCTCAAATCGCCATCGATAATAGCCTCGACCGTGCGGGAAATGGCGTCGACCTTGGTGA
Organism: Terriglobales bacterium; assembly: GCA_035563795.1. Lineage (GTDB taxonomy): Bacteria > Pseudomonadota > Alphaproteobacteria > Dongiales > Dongiaceae > Dongia_B. The sequence goes on from DATMUQ010000201.1 coordinate 1,215, forward strand.
GGAAGGCCCGGCTGAGAAGGATTCCGCCGCCGATGCCGAGCAGAACCATGAGGCCGACCGTCCAGGCAAAAGCCGTACCGATCGATTCCTCAACGGCATGGATGCCATGGAGGTCGTCGCCAACACCGAGCAGCAACCCATCGCCCAGATCGGAAATCAGCGCTCGCACCCGTTCCGGACGGCCACCATCTTCCGTTGCCTGCGGGGTCGTCAGGGTAACCCAACCAACGGCTGAGATCGTCGCCGACGGCATTTCGCCGGCAAGATGCTGGCCCGTGTTATCTTGTACCAGATAATCGAGTGCGCTCGCTCCGCGGCCCCGCAGACGTACCAGCGCGAGCAGGCGATCGAGACCACCGGCGCGATATTCCTCTTGCAAGAATGTCGCCTCGGTCGCGATCCGGGTTTCCATCTGCCGGTGCAGGGCGAAGCGGGCGACGAAGAACACCGTCGCCCCCATGACCAGCGATGAGACGAGGAAGACGAGAATGTAGATGCCGGCCAGCCGGAAGCTGGCTGTGCCGACTATCTTGGGCAGGCAGAGGCGCCGCACCGGATCAATCACCAGGCGACCGCAGGATATAGCCGGAACCGCGCACGGTATGGATCAGCTCCGGCTCACGTCCGGCGCGGGACAGTTTACCGCGCAAGCGGCTGATATGGGTTTCCACGATATTGGTCTTGGGATCGAAATGAAAATCCCAGACCCCCTCCAGCAACATCGTGCGGGTGACCACGCGGTCCGCATGGCGCAACAGGAATTCCAGCAGACGGAATTCGCGTGGCTGGAGATCGATGCGCTCGCCGGCCCTGGTTGCCGTCCGCTTCAGCAGGTCCACCTCCAGATCCGCCAGGCGCAAGGTCGTCGGTGCGTCGGACAAAGGCGGGCGGCGTGCCAATGCATTCAGCCGCGCCATCAACTCGGCGAAGGCGAAGGGCTTGACCAGATAGTCATCGGCGCCGGCTTCAAGTCCGCGCACACGATCGCCGACCCCGCGTAAGGCCGTCAGGAAAAGGACCGGCGTGCGGATACCGGCATTACGCAACCGGCGCACCAGCTCGATACCGTCAATCGCCGGCAGCATGCGGTCGACGATCGCACAATCATAGATCCCGGAGGTCGCCATGTAGAAACCATCGGCACCATCCTGCGCCAGATCGGCGGCATGGCCGTGCTCACGCAAGCCCCGGGAGATGTAATCAGCGGTCTCCGTATCGTCTTCGATGATCAGGATCTTCATGGCGCAATTTTTCGCCCTTGGGGTGATGTGAAGAATGGCCATGCGGACCACGGCAAGCCAGGCAATGCATGCACGTATCGCCTGTCAGTAAGCTTGCTTACGAGACCTTGGAGGCCTGATCCATTGCCGCCAGCAGGTCGGTCAGGGCTTGTTTGCAGGTCGCGGCATCCGGCGTATCGGCCCGAATGGCCTCCAAAGCCTTGTCGATCGCCTTGTCGACAACATGCCAATCCTTGGCCGACCGCGGCTTCAAAGACGGTTCCGCCTCGTCCCAGGATTCCTCCAGATCCTTGATCCGGGTCTTGGCGCCTGGCAGGTCACCCTGATCGACCAGCGCCGATGTATCGACGACGATTTTGCGGAAGGAGGCGAGATCGCCGAGCGAGGAGGCCGATGCTTCGCTGGCCGCAAGGACCGTCACCGACAGGGCAGGGGCACCGGCGCCGATCTCGATCAATCCTGCGGATGGCAGCAAGGCGAGCATCAGAGCGAGCAGATTGTTTTTCATCAACGTCTCCTGAGCATGTCAGATGATGGGGAGCCTGCAGCGTCAAGCATCCACTGCAGCCTGGTGACGACTATTCGACGACAGATATCTCATCGGCATTGTTCCGGCGCAGTGTCAGCAGCGAAACCAGGGCGACGATGATGACGAGGAAGGTAATGCTGGTGGTGACGGTGCCCAGGCCCAATCCGCCATAGTCCCGGGATTGCGACAGGAGATCGCCCAGCGAGGCACCGAATGGCCGCGTCAATATATAAGCGATCCAGAAAGCGAGGATCGCATTGGCGCCGATATAGAAGGCGCCGGCTGCCACGGCGATCAGAATGCCGAAGGTGATGGCGCCGATATTGAAACCGAGGCCGAGAGCCTCGGTGGCGAGGTCACCTGCCGCCGTGCCAAGTGCAAAGGTGAACAGGATCGCCGTCCAATAAAACAGTTCCCGGCGCGTGGTGATGATGGTGGCAATCGACAAGGTTCGCTCGACGGCGTACCAGATGAGGAAGATCGCTGCCAGCACGAGGGCGAAAACGACCGTGCTGACATAGAGACTGATCTCCAGCGTATCCGTCAGAAAGTCCGTGATCTGCGTGCCAACAACGCTGACGAGCACGACCGTCAGCCAATAGATCCAGGGCGTATAGCGTCGTGTCATGAGTTGCAGAGCCAGAGCAGCGACCAGCAAACCGACCATGACCCCCATGGTGAGGCCGGCCCCGAGTCCGACATGCACAGCGAGGTAATCGGCACCGGTTTCACCAACCGTCGTCGACATCACCTTGATGATCCAGAAGATGAGAGTCACTTCGGGAACCTTGTTCAGCATGGTGGCCATGCTGCCGGGACGGAGGGACATATCGGATTTCCGCAGGCTGGAGTGAGAAACAGAAGAGTGGATGGAGACCTTCCGACATTGCAGATTGCCTGCAACTGGACGAAAGATTGGGAAATCCCAATCTTGCATCATCGATTGCATGACAATTGCGCGTTGGATGTCATTTCTCGTGCTGAAGCGACCATGCGGTCAAACTGCTGTTAGGAACTTCCGGCATCGTCAAAGTGATATCGGTCGATATACGCCACGGCTTACGCAGATCGGGCCGCTATCGAAATGTCAATTTCCAGGGTGAGGAAGAGATCATGACAGTGACCAATGCGACCCAGGCGAACCCAGCCCAGTTCGTCAGGGTTCCCAACAACAGCGGAAACGACAAACCGCAGCCGGTTACCGATAACGCCGGCAGCAAGCCGTTGACCGGTTTGGCCGCAACGCTCGCCGCTAAAGCACAATATCTGAAAACCGGCATCGACAAGGATGCGGCGATCGGCGACCCCGACCATGATGCGCCGAAGAAAGCACCGACGCCGTCGAACACCTCCACCTCAGGCGTCAATATTACCGCCTAGCCAGTAGGCGGGGATCGAGGCGATGACGGCTCGATCCCCGCAGCGT
>DATMUQ010000202.1:0-20442 GCA_035563795.1 Terriglobales bacterium
ACTGACAGCACCGGCACGGCAGCTAATCCAGCGGCCACCCAGCCGGTCGCAACCGGCACGACAACACCGGCCAGCAGCAATGCGGCGACGCCTGCAGTTGCCGGTCTCTTCGATCTGCCGGCTTGGCGCAAAGGTGGCCAGGCGACGTTCCTGAAGGATCGTGATGTCCTTGAAGAGGAAATCACCAAATCCTCGCCATCGGGACGCAATGCCGCGCGATTGGAGCTGGCGGAGTTCCTGTTTGCCAACGGCTTGGTGCCTGAGGCGGCTGGCATGCTCGATCTGATCGCCAGCGATAGCGGTCCGCTGCCGATGGGGAATAAGGGTTTTCTGACCTTGCGGGCGGCGGCTCATGCCTTGAAGGGCGATGATGATCTTGCCGCCAAGTTGCTGGCCGATCCGCAGGTCGGCAATTCCCCGGAAGCCAGCCTGTTCCGCGGCGTCCTCGCGGCGCGCAAGGGTGATGCGCCGGGTGCGGCTGCGCTGTTCGATGAACCTCTGCCGGTACTGAAGGACTATCCGAAGTTATTGCGGACCGATCTCGGTCTGTTGATCGCGCGCGCCCTGATCGAGGGCGGCAATCCGATGCAGGCGCAGGTCTATACCGATGCCATCCGCCGCGACATGCCCGATTCCTCGACCACTGACCGCATCGCTTATCTCGAAGGTTTGCGCCAGCTCAAGATGGGGCAGGAGGATGCGGCGTTCCAGACCTGGGCCGGGCTGAAGAACAGTGCCGTTGAGGATGTCCGGGCGGATTCACAATATGCCGTCGTCATGGAGAAGCTGCGCACCAAGCAGATGACCCAGGCGGATGCCATCGGTCCGCTGGAGGAACTGCGCTTCCTGGCCCGTGGCGGCGATTTCGAATTCCATCTGCTGCGCAGCCTGGGCGAGGCCTATCTCGCCGCGGGCCAGCCGCGCAAGGGTCTGCTGACTTTGCGCCAAGCGGTAACGAATTTCCCCAATCGAGCCGATATCAAGGATGTCGCGCAGGAGATGGGCGATGCCTTCGAGCATCTTTACCTGGGCGGTGGCGCCGATGCGCTGAGCCCAATGACGGCGGTGGCGCTTTACGACGAATTCCGCGAATTGACGCCAAGCGGCGAGGCCGGCGACCGGATGATCGCCGCGCTGTCCGATCGCCTGGTCAAGGTCGATCTGCTGGACGGTGCTGCGAAGCTGCTGGACGGGCAGGTCAAGCATCGCCTGACGGGGGCCGACAAGGCGCGGGCCGGCACAAGGCTGGCGGCAATCTATCTCCTCGACAACAAGCCCGACCTGGCGGCCCAGGCGCTCAAGGACAGCCAGGTGAGCGATCCCTTGCCGAATGAACTCGATGCCTTGCGCGGCCGGCTGCAGTCGCAGGCCGATTTCGGCGCCGGCCAGACGCTGAAGGCGCTCGATGAGATCAAGAACGATGACAGCCTGCCGGCACGCTGGCAGCGGGCGGATATGCTGTGGCAGCTGCAGGAATGGCCGGCCGCGGCGGATGCTTTGGGCAAGGTGATCGACGGCGAGGAACAGGCTCTGGCCGTGCAGGCGGCACAGATCATGGCGCACAACAATGTTGCCGTCGATCCGGCTGCGGCCTTGCGCGACGGGGCCGCGACAGGTAATGCGGCGCCGGCGGCAAATGCCCAGCCGAATAATGCACAGGGCGGCAACGGGCAAGGCGGCAATTCGCAAGCCGACGCTGCCGGAGCGTCGCCAGCGTTGGCCACTGCTGCGCCAACTTATGTCGATGCCCTGGCGCAGGTCCGGGCGGATGCCTTCAAGAGCCGGCTGGCGAAGGTGGTGCTCAATCGTGCAGTGGCCTTGTCGCTCGCCAATGACCGGACGGAACTGCACAAGCTGGCCCGCGACTACGGCAAGGATATGAGCCAGACCAATCTCGCCCATACCTTCGACATGCTGACCTCGCCCGGCAACGGCCTGGCTGAATCTGTATCGGCCGAGATGTCGAGCATCGATCAGATCAACAGCTTCGTCGACGAGTACAAGAACCTGATGCGTCAGGCCAGCCTCAGCTCGCCCTCATTGACCAACTGATCGCTGAACAATCGATCCTCGGCCGGTTGACCTCGGACAGGTCAAAGGGGCGATGGCGGTCGCCTGTCAGCTGCCGGCATTGAAGCTGCGCACCAGGCTGCCGGCCACCAGATACCAGCCATCGACCAGCACGAAAAAGATCAGTTTGAAGGGCAGGGCGATCATCACCGGTGGCAGCATCATCATGCCCATCGACATCAGGATCGAGGCCACCACCATGTCGATGATGAGAAACGGCACGAACAGCAGAAAGCCCATCTCGAAGGCGCGGCGCATCTCGCCGATCATGAAGGCCGGGACCAGCACCTGCAGCGGCGTGTCCTGCGGCTCGGCCACTTCCTCGATATTGGCGAGATCCATGAACAAGCGCAGGTCCTTTTCCCGCACCTGCGACAGCATGAAATCCTTGAACGGAATGGTGACGCGCTGGATCGCCGTCTTCTCATCGATCTGCTGGGCAAGGAGCGGTGAGATCGCGGTGTCATAGGCCTTCTCAAAGGTCGGCGCCATGACAAAGGCAGTCAGGAAGATCGCCAGGCTGACCAGCACCACGTTTGGCGGCGTGGTCTGTGTGCCGAGCGCCGAACGCAGCAGCGACAACACGATGACGATGCGGGTGAACGAGGTCACCATCATCAGGATGCCGGGCGCCAGGCTCAGCACTGTCGTCAGGGCGATGATCTGGAAAACCCGGCCGGTCAATCCGCCGTTGGCATTCTGATCGCCGAGATTGAGGGAGAAGCTCTGGGCCGCGGCCGGATGGGCGAGCATGAAACAGCCGAGCCCGAAAACGCCGCAGAGCAGGATGCCGGTAGCCAGGCGCAGCCAGAGCTTCGGCCCCGACATCTTGGGCTTCGTCGCTATCCCCGGCTTTGCGAAGAAAGCAGTCGGCCGGCGATGCAACGGCAGGGACCAGGCCGCGAGCAGCCGCAGGATAGAAAGCACCAGGGAAAATAGCTGTGTCAGAAAGCGCTGCGTCAAAAATCGCGGCATCAATGCGGCTCGTTCAATGAGGTCGTATGAGGGTGATCCGCCGCCGGCCCGGCATCGTCCGGTCGCTCAAGCATTTCATCAAAGGAGCGGCGGGCGGCGCTGGTGCCAGGGGCGGGTGAGGTTGTCGAAGCCAGGGCGGAGCCGGCGATCCCGGTCTCTACGACCACATCGCCCTGTGGCCCGATCAGCAGCAGGTGTTCGACATTGTCGCGGCGCACCAGGATCAGGCGATGGCGCGGTCCCAGTGGCAAGGCTTCGATCAGGGACAGACGGCGGGCGCGGCCCAGTTTCGGCGCAAGCCCGGTCCGCCGCAGCAACACCGCAGCCAAGGCCAGAAGGCCAAGAACGAGCACCAGCGCCAGAATGAAACGCAGGTAATTTTCGCCATCCATGTCCAATTGTGGGCCCGCTATTCGTTCGATTTTATTCGTTGGATTTGTCGTCCGGCCGCTTGACGGCATCCGGCGCAGTCATCGATGGCAGGATGCGGCCATAGGCCTGCTTGGCCCGCAAGCGGCGATCGGCCGCTTCGACATTGAGCGCCAGTTGCACGCGCTCGCGGCGCAGGGTTGCTTCCAGCATGTCGAGATGACCGAGCAAGGCTTCAAGATCGCCCCGGAACGGGCGGCCGATGGCGGGATCGGCGTCGCAAATCGCATCGCACAGGACCGCGACACGCATCGCCAACAGATCGATATTCACCTGTTCGCCGCGGCGCGCCAGCTCATTTGCCATGTCGAACAGGCCCATCAGTTCCTGGATGGCACCATGCAGGTCTTCGATCGGTTGTCCCTCAGCCGGAGCAGTCGCGGCATCGGCGAGCGGCTTCAGCAACGGACTGTTTCTCTGCGCGGCGCCAGTTTCGGCCGCTTCTCCGGATACGGATTGAGCGGGGGCGGGAGGAAGCCCGCCATCTTTGTCACTATCGGATCTCGCCATCTTACAACTCCCGCCCGGTCCGCTCGGTACCGGTTGCCTCTTCTTTGCCAGCCGCGCCGGCTTCCGCCGTGCTGCGGTTGTGGCGATAAAGGTAGGAAAGGATCTCTGCCACCGCCGCCAGTGCATCGATCGGAACTTCGCTATCGACATCGACGGTAGAGAGGATTTCCACCAGATCCGCGTCCTCGCGCACCGGGATGCCCTTGGCAAAGGCGATGGCCAGGATCTGATCCGCCACCGCGCCGCGACCGCTGGCGGCGACACGGGGCGCACGGATGCCACCCGGCTGCTTGTAATCGAGCGCAACCGCAACCGTGGGCTTGGCCGGCTCTTTCTGCTGCCAACCCGGTCGTTTGGGTCCGATCTCGTCTTTCGCCATGTCGCCTATGCCGCCATTTCGCCTATATCTATGTCGCGGCGGCCCAAGCCGTCGGAGCGCAGATCGTCCCGCTGACCGCCCGATCTTCGGGCCAAGGACAGATGCGCCTCTCAGCCGCAGACCAAAGCAGAAGCGAGTCGCAACCAGATTGCTGCCGACAGCCTGCCGCCAACCATTGCATTCCAGGTTGCCAAAGGTACCCTGTGATATCGTAGCAGTCTCGATTGTTTTGCTTAATAGAAACTTAATCGGCGACCTGAAAGCTACATAAATCAACGGCTTCCGGCCGTATTTTCGACTGGACCGAGGCAGTGAATCAGGGGATGCTGCGTTAGCAGCTTGTTAAGCAAGAGCTGCGAAACTGTAACTGTCGCATCAGGTGCGGAAGGTCCGCCATCCGGAAGGTTGGACCAGGTTTCATCTGATCCGGCGAGGGATGACGGCGATGGATTTCACGAAACTTCCGCTTTTCGAGCGGTTGTCCGAGCGGATGGGCTGGTTGAACGCACGCCAGGATGTGCTGTCCCAGAACGTCGCCAATGCCGATACCCCATCCTATACCCCCAAGGATCTGAAAGCGCAGAGCTTCGGCGATCAACTGCAGAAGCTGGCGGCGGTTCAGCCGGAACTGACCAGTCCGATGCATTTGCAGGGGACCATCCCGGTGGAGAAGGGGCCCGGCAGCGAAAAGAGCAAGACGCAGTATGAGTCTTCGCCGTCTGGCAATTCGGTCATCCTTGAAGAACAGATGATGAAAGTGCAGCAGACGCAGATGAACTACCAGCTCATCACCAGTCTGTATCGCAAGCATGTCGACATCATGAAGCGGGCGATCGGCCAGTGAGTTTTCTGGCGATTTTCCATCTTGATCGCGGCGTCGTAGGTAAGGAGCAATCATGGATCTGAACGACTCCCTGTTCATCGCGGCGGCCGGCATGCGGGCGCAGGGTGAACGACTGCGCGTCATTTCCGAGAACCTTGCCAACGCTGACTCGGTGGGCGAGCGCCAGGGCGCCGATCCCTATCGTCGCAAGACCGTCAGCTTCAAGAACACGCTTGATAAGGAACTCGGCATCCAGACCGTGCAGGTTGCCAAGGTCGGCGTCGACCAGAGCGACTTCCGCAAGAAATACGATCCGGGCAATCCGGCTGCCGACAAGAACGGCTATGTCTCGCTGCCGAACGTCAATACGCTGATCGAATTGACCGATATGCGCGAGGCCGAGCGTTCCTATGAGGCCAATCTGAAGACCATTGAAGCGGCGCGCACCATGTTGCAGCGGACCGTGGATATTCTGCGCTAAGTGAAAAGTTGAAGCTGTGCCGGTCGGTGAGACGGTACGGGAGGGGTGAAGATGGTATCGACGACGGTCAATAACGCGCTGGCAGCCTATAACAATGCGGCCCAGCAGATCACTGGCAAGCCGATCGAGCAGGAAGAACCGAAAACCGGCCCGAGCTTCGGCGAAGTGCTGCAGAGCTTCGGCGACCAGGCCCTGGCGACCGGCCGGCAGGATGAGAAGCAGACCTTGGCGGCGACCACCGGCAAGGCCGATATGAGCGAAGTCGTCATGGCGGTCTCCAATGCCGAACTGACGGTCGATGCGGTGACGGCAGTGCGTGACAAGGTTGTCGCCGCCTATCAGGAAGTCCTCCGTATGCCGATCTGAGGATCGGCAGCCGAGCGATAAGAATTCCCGGCGGCAGGTAGCCGCGGTCTTAAGAACCCCGGGTGGTGTGATGGATGAATCGGCGGTCCTTGAGATTGGCCGCGACGCGGTGATCGTCATGCTCAAGATCAGCGCGCCGATCATGCTGGTGTCGCTGACGGTCGGCCTGATCATCTCGCTGTTTCAGGCGCTGACACAGATCCAGGAAATGACCCTGACTTTCGTGCCGAAGCTGCTCGTCGTCTTCATTTCGCTTCTGCTGCTCGGCCCGTTCATGCTGCACACGCTGGTCGATTTCACCGAGCAGATGATGAACCGGATGGCGGCCGGCTAGGCCGGCAAGCGCAAGCAGGCCGTCAATGACGCTCGATCAATTCCTGTCCTTCAACATCTTCCAGTTCTTCCTGATCTTCTGCCGCATCGGCGGAGCGATGATCGTGCTGCCAGGCTATGGCGAAGCCTATGTTTCGGCCCAGTTCAGGCTGGTGCTGGCCTTGGCGATCAGCTTGGTCGCCATGCCGATGCTGAGATCGCATCTGCCGCCGATGCCGGCTGGTCTCGATGGCCTGGTGATGCTGCTCGTCAGTGAGCTCGGTGTCGGCTTGTTCTTTGGCTCGGTCGCTCGTGTACTGCTGTTGGCAACGCAATCGGCCGGCATGATCATCGCGCTGCAGATCGGCGTTGCCAACGCCTTGGTCAACGATCCGATCACGGCCCAGCAGGGTGCCGTGCCGGGCAACTTCATGCTTGCTTTGGCGCTGGCCTTGATCTTCGTCACCGGCCTCGATCACATGGCGCTCAAGTCGTTGATTGGCACCTATGCGGTGATCGTTCCGGGTGTTCTGCCGCCGATCGGTGATGTCGCCAATTTCATGTCGCGGACGGCCGCCGACAGCTTTGTCCTGGCCGTACAATTGGCGACGCCGTTCCTGGTCTATGGCCTGGTCTTTGCCGTCGGGCTCGGTCTGCTGGCGCGCTTGATGCCGGCCTTGCAGGTGTTCTTCGTGGCGACGCCGATTCAGCTGTTGGGCGGCATCTCGATCCTCGCCGTCAGTCTCACCACGGCAATGTTGTGGTTCCTCAATTCATATGAGGAACATCTCTCCAATTTCCTCGGGCAGGCGCAATGATGGCCCGGGTGGTGATCTCCTTTCGTCGGGCCGGGGCCGCGTAAGCCATGGCAGAAACCGATGACTCACAAAAAACCGAAGACCCGACAAGTAAGCGTCTCGATGACGCCCGCAAACAGGGTCAGGTTGCCAATTCCCGCGAGGTCAACAACCTCTTCATGATGATGGCGCTGACCTTGTCGGTTGCCATGTTCGGTTCGGGCATCGTCCGCGATATCAAGGACCTCATTCTGCCTTTCATCGAAAGTCCGGACCAGATCCCCACCGATATCGGGCATCTGCAACTGCTCGGCTGGCGCTTCTTCACCCATTTGCTGATGATCGGCACCGTGCCGCTGATCCTGGCCCTGTTCGCAGCCTTCGGTTCCGGCTATCTGCAGTTCGGCCTGCTCTGGTCGGCCGAGCACATCATGCCGGATCTCGGTAAGATCTCGCCGCTGGCCGGTTTCGGCCGTATCTTCTCGATGCGTTCCTTCGTCGAATTCCTCAAGGGGTTGGCGAAGATCGCCATTGTGGGCTCGGTGGCCATCAGCCTCCTGCTGCCGGCGTTGCGCGATGTTCACCGGCTGATCGGCCTTGATCCGATAGATATCCTCGGCGCCATGAAGTCGATGGTGGTGCACCTGCTGTTCGGCGTGCTCTCCGTCATCTTCGCCATCACCATTTTCGACTTCTTCTATCAGCGCTTCCAGCATATCCGCAGCCTGCGCATGTCGCGGCAGGAGTTGAAGGACGAGTTCCGCGACACTGAAGGCGATCCGATGGTGAAGGGGCGCTTGCGGCAATTGCGCATGGAACGGGCAAAGCGCCGGATGATGGCGGAAGTGCCGAAATCCGACGTGGTCGTCACCAACCCGACCCATTTCGCCGTCGCCTTGCGCTATGACCAGGCCACGATGGGGGCGCCGCGCGTGGTGGCCAAGGGCAGCGACAACGCGGCCCTGCGCATCCGTGAAATCGCCAAGGAACACGATATCCCGATCGTCGAGAATCCACCGCTCGCCCGCGGCCTTCATGCCGCCGTCGAGGTCGACCAGGAAATCCCGCCGGAGTTCTACAAGGCGGTGGCGGAAGTCATCAGCTACATCATGAAATTGCGGCGCGGTCGCCGTCGCTAGAGGAAGCATTCATGTCGAACAGGCCTCCGTCGCCGCTGGAAGTGGTGATGACCATCAATGCCGCCGAGAGCAGGCTGCGTCAGGCCATGCTGGGGAGCGACATAGACGTGCTTGCCGATCTGCTGGCGGATGATTTGTTGTTCGTCGGTCCGCAAGGGCAGGTGCTCACCAAGACGGCCGACCTCGATACCCATCGTTCAGGGCAGTTGCAGCTGACCCGTATCGATTTTTCCGAAACCGAGATCCGCCCTTTAGGTGACACCGCCGTGGTGCTGACCCGGGCGAGCCTTGCCGGCAGCTATATGGGCGCTACCTTTGCCGGCGATTTCCGCTATCTCAGGGTCTGGCGCAACGGCAGTGCCGGCTGGCAGGTCGCGGCCGGCCAATGCACGGCAATTTCCTGAGCTAAGCTTGCGCCTTGAGGGCCGCGACGATCTCATAGGATCTCCGGCGGTCGGCGTGATGATAGAAGTCGGAATTGATCATCAGCTCGTCGGCGCCGGTGCGGGCGAGGAAATCTTCCAGCTTGGCGCGCACCGTCTCCGGTCCGCCGACGATCGCGGCGCCGAAGAAGCGGTCGACACCGGCTTTCTCGCGGGCATCCCAGATACCCTCCATGCTCTCGACCGGCGGCTGCAGCGGCTTGCGATCGCCGCGGATCAGACCGAGGAATTTCATCTGCGCCGAGGTAGCGAGGCGGGCCGCTTCCGCATCGCTTTCCGCAGCGATCACCGGCAGCCCGACCATGGCATAGGGCTTGTCGAGCACCTCGGAGGGACGGAAATGCTCGCGGTAGAGCGACAAGGCGAGCTGCATGCCGGCCGGGGCAAATTGGCCGGCAAAGGCATAGCGCAGGCCGAGCAGCCCGGCCAGCTGGGCGCTGAAATCGCTGGAGCCGAGCAGCCAGATCGGCACGTTGGAATTCTCACCTGGAATCGCGCGGACATATTGATTGGGTCCGGACGGGCCGAGCAGGGCCTGCAGTTCCTGGACATCGCGCGGGAAATTCTCGGCATCCATGGGATCGACCCGCAAGGCCCGCAGGGTCAACTGGTCGGTACCGGGCGCACGGCCGAGGCCGAGATCGATACGGCCGGGATAGAGTGCCTCCAGCGTACCGAAGGCCTCAGCGACCACCAGTGGCGCATGATTGGGCAGCATGACGCCGCCGGAACCGACACGAATGCGGCTGGTGCCGCCGGCGACATAGCCGATCAGGACGGAAGTCGCCGAACAGGCGATGCCGGCGAGATTGTGATGCTCGGCCAGCCAGTAGCGATTGTAGCCCAGCTGTTCGACATGGCGGGCCAAGTCGAGCGTGTTGCGGAAGGTTTCCGGAATGCTGCCGCCTTCGGTGATCGGCGCCAGATCGAGGACGGAGAGGGGCGTGTCGGCGAGCTTGGCCATATGCGGTCCCGGCAATGCAAATTGAGTTGTGTGAGAGTTGCACTTAGTTAGGCATTGTCCCCGCCATCTGCCAAGGGAGGCGGGGGGAATGGCGGCTATGCAGCGATGCCGCCCGATCCCCTGGCGGCGATAGGGCTTTATCTTCAGATGGTTCTGCTGAATGACACACGTGAGGGATGATTGTTGCAGAAGGATGATGCGCCGCGGGATAGCGCAATCAAGGAAAGCTGCAATGCGGCATGATAGTCCTGGCCCGGCACGAGAGTTGCGTTAGACTGGCCCATCGCGACTCGGATGGGGACACCATACGGGGATGGATGACGGGGTAGTACGAAGACAAAAGCTGGGTTTTTCGCAACGGTGCCTGTGGGCTGGCCGGGCGGGAGCTTTGCGCTCTTCGGGATCCCTGATGTTTGCCGTTGCACTTGGCTTGTCGCCATTTCGCGCCGTGGCCCAGGAAGCGGCTCCGCCGACGATGCAATCCTGGTCGGTCGATGGCCTGATCGGCATCTTGCTGCTCCTGGTGATCGTCCTCGGCATTGCCTTCTGGCGCAGCCATCGCCGGGCGGCGCTGTTGCGCGACAGCCTCGACGTCACCGCACGCGGGCGCCAGCTGGTGGATGGTGCCGGCCGGGTTCGTTTTTCCAATGCCGCCTATGGCAAGATCTTTCCCAATACCGATGTGCCGCTGCCCAGCACGCTCAGCGGCTTGATCGCCGCCGGTTCAGAGGCAGCGCGCAACCTCCAGCAGCTGACCCTGGCGCTGGAGCAGACCGGTTATGGCCGGGCCGATATCGATCTCATCATGCTGAATGGCGAGCGCGAGATCCTCGATATCTCCGCCAGCCAGTTGACCGGCTTCTCCGGTCATGTGCTGTGGAGCATCGACGTCGTCACCTCGCAGCGGCAGATCGAGGAATATATCCGGCTCGATCACGAGAAATTCGCCGATCTGGTCGAGCAGGCGCCGATCGGCTTCTACTCGGTCGACGAGAATGGCGAATTCCAGTTCGTCAACGAGACCCTGGCGAGCTGGCTCGATCTCCGCGCTAGTGAAAGCGGGCGCTTTGAGCAGAAACTGCACGACCTGGTTCAGGGCGGCCTGCCGCCCGGGACGCCGGCCTATAGCCCCTTCACCGATCCGGCGGCGCGCTCGGGCGAGGTGATGCTGCGGCGGCCCAATGGCCAGCCGCTGCTCGCTTACATCCGCCACGCGGTCGCCGTCGTCCAGTCCGGTGGCAAGCGCGCCGGCATCCGCACCCGCTCGGTTGTGCATGACTTGTCGCGCGAGCACGAGCTGGAAAAGGCGCTGAAGGTCTCCGAGCAATATTTCCGCCGCTTCTTCGAGGAAGCGCCGACCGGCATCGCCCTGGTCGATGCCGAGGGGCGGATCGAGCAGGGCAACCGCGCCTTCCAGCAGCTTGCCGAAGCCGATATCCGGCCGGGCAGCAAACTGGAGGAGCTCGTTCATAGCGAAGACCGGACGACCCTGGTCGAACATCTCTCGGCGGTGCTCGCCAATAATCGCCTGGTCGGCCCGCTGACCGTGCGGTTGGAAGGTGCCGCCCAACGCAGCGTCACCATCTTCGCCTCGCGGCGCGAGGAAAGCCCCAGCCAGCCGCTCGGCATCATCGCCCATTTCATCGACGCGACCGAGCAGAAGCGCCTGGAAGTGCAATTCGCCCAGTCGCAGAAGATGCAGGCGGTCGGTTTGCTGGCCGGCGGCATCGCCCATGACTTCAACAATCTGCTGACGGCGATGATCGGCTTTTGCGATCTGCTGCTGCTGCGCCATCGTGCCGGCGACCAGTCCTTCGCCGATATCATGCAGATCAAGCAGAATGCCAACCGCGCGGCCAATCTGGTGCGTCAGTTGCTGGCCTTCTCACGCCAGCAGACCCTGCAGCCGCGCGTGCTGCTGGTCACCGATGTTCTCGCCGAGCTCTCGCATCTGCTGCGCCGGTTGATTGGTGAGAATATCGAACTCCACATGATCCATGGCCGTGACCTGAAATCAGTACGGGTCGACCAGGGGCAGTTGGAGCAGGTCATCATCAATCTTGCCGTCAATGCGCGCGACGCCATGCCGGATGGCGGCGATCTCACCATCCGCACGGAGAATGTGACCACGGCGGAGGCCCTGCAGCGCGGCGCCGAAATCATGCCGCCGGGCAATTACGTGCTGGTCGAGATGAAGGACAGCGGCACCGGCATTCCGCCGGAAATCATGGACCGGATCTTCGAGCCGTTCTTCTCAACCAAGGCGGTTGGCTCCGGTACCGGTCTTGGTCTCTCCACCGTCTATGGCATCGTGCGCCAGACCGGCGGCTTCGTCTTCGTCGACAGCAATCCGGGAACCGGGGCGACCTTCCGCATCTATCTGCCGCAGCACATGGCCGGCATCGACAAGAATGCGAAATCGGATAGCGGCGAAGAGAGCCCGCGCGACCTGACCGGGATCGGCACCATCCTGCTGGTGGAGGACGAGGATGCCGTGCGGCTGTTCAGCGCCCGGGCCCTGCGCAACAAGGGCTACCAGGTGCTCGAAGCGCGCAGCGGCGAGGCGGCACTGGAAATCATCAGCGAGCATCTCGACGAGATCAACCTCATCATCAGCGATGTGGTGATGCCGAAGATGGACGGACCGACCATGATCAAGGAGGTCCGCACCCGCCGCGTCGACATGCCGGTGATCTTCATTTCCGGCTACGCGGAAGACGCCTTCCGCCGACGAGTCGATACCGGGGAGGAGGCGCATTTCCTCCTCAAGCCCTTCACCCTGAAGCAGCTTGCCGCCAAGGTGAAGGAAGTGCTGGATCAGCCCTAGGGTCCGGTTTATCCAGCTGAAATAACTTCATAAAAATTATCTGTTCCGGTTTTGATCTTTTATCTTTACCGAGAGAACAAAATGTGTACGATGGGGACATCAAGAAGGGCGATGCGGCTGTAACAGGGCCGTCGTTGTCAGGGTCTGGTCGCTGTGGTCTAACAGGAGGGCGGCACATGTCGCAGAATGTGGTTCGTATCGCCGACAGGGATGGAATGGACAAGAACAAGGCTTTAGACGCAGCTTTGGCACAGATCGAACGTGCCTTCGGTAAGGGTTCGATCATGCGCCTCGGGCAGCGTGAAAACGCGGTGGAAACCGAAGCGATTTCCACGGGCTCGCTGGGACTCGATATTGCGCTGGGTATCGGCGGTTTGCCGCGCGGCCGCATCATCGAAGTCTATGGGCCGGAAAGCTCGGGTAAGACGACTTTGGCATTGCAGGTGGTGGCCGAAGCCCAGAAGGTGGGCGGCGCCTGCGCCTTCATCGATGCCGAACATGCGCTCGATCCGTCTTATGCCGTGAAGCTCGGCGTCAATGTCGATGACCTCCTGATCTCGCAGCCGGATGCTGGCGAGCAGGCCCTGGAAATCGCCGATACGCTGGTGCGCTCCGGCGCCATCGATGTGCTGGTGATCGACTCCGTTGCCGCTCTGGTGCCGCGCGCCGAGTTGGAAGGCGAGATGGGCGACTCCCATGTCGGCCTGCAGGCGCGTCTGATGAGCCAGGCCTTGCGCAAGCTGACGGGCTCGATCTCGCGCTCGCGCTGCATGGTGGTCTTCATCAACCAGATCCGCATGAAGATCGGCGTGATGTTCGGCAATCCCGAGACCACCACCGGCGGTAATGCGCTGAAATTCTATGCCTCGGTCCGTCTTGATATCCGCCGCATCGGCGCCATCAAGGACAAGGAAACCGTTGTCGGTAATCAGACCCGCGTCAAGGTGGTCAAGAACAAGGTGGCGCCGCCGTTCCGGGTCACCGAATTTGACATCATGTATGGCGAGGGCATTTCCAAAAATGGTGAGCTGATCGATCTAGGCGTCGCCGCCAATGTGGTCGAAAAGTCCGGTGCGTGGTTCTCCTATGGTGGACAGCGTATCGGCCAGGGCCGCGAAAACTCCAAGACATTCCTGCGCGACAATCCGCAGATTGCCGCCGAGATCGAAGCCAAGATCCGACAGAATGCCGGCTTGGTTGCGGGTGCCATGCTTGAAAAGGGCGGCAGCGAGGATGCCGAAGAAGAATAAGCGATAAGCAAGCTTGATCACGACTGGCTTGCTTAACTGATCGCTTGGACTTTGACGAAATCTATCCGTTCTCTCCGGGGGCGCAGATGTGGGTAACCACGCTGCGCCCCAAGCTTTTGGCCGCTCGGGTTTTGCTGCCGGGTTTATTGCGCGGCCGGCTGGTAGCCGTCGGTCAGGGTCTTCAGGAAGGCGACGATATCGTCGATCTCGGCATCGCTCAGGCGTTGCGGGTTGCCGGGCTTGGCATCGAAAGGCGGATCGGTATTCAAATTGCCGCGATAGCGTTCCGGCAGGTCGTTGAACTTGTCGACGCTGCCATCGGCGCGCTTCGGATACCAGCGCCCGGGATCGCTGTCGCGTGTCGCATAGAAGGCGACCGCGTCCCGCAGCGTATGGATGACACTGTTATGGAAGAAAACATGACGGGTGGCGACATTGCGCAGGCTCGGCGTCCGGAAGAGGCCGCAATAATCGTCATGTCCCTTGAAATCGGTGCGCAAGGGGCCGCAGAGGCCGAGATCGATATAGCTGGGATCGGCATTGGCCAGGATCGCCGGATTACGTGGCAGGCCGATCGCGATCAACCCGTAATCGGTGAATTGCGGCGCCGATCCATCCAACGCCCGATCGGAGATATGGCAGCTTGAACAATTGCCCTTGTTCTCATCGGTGAAGGCGAGCAGGCCGCGTTGCTCCTGTGGTGTCAGCGCCGCCTTGCCGGCGAGATAGGCGTCGTATTTGCTGTCATAGGGATAGAAGGTCGCCGGATCCTCCTGATAGACCTGCAAGGCGAGCAGCACCGCCGTGAAGGCGGCATCATCGCCTTTGATTGCGGCTGGTCCGAGGACCTTGGCGAGCTGATCGAGATAGCCATCCTGGCGCGCAGCCTTGACCACCTCGGCGGTATTCCGGTTGCCCATTTCGAAGCTGGAGAAGAGGGGGATGCGCGCCTGGTCCATCTTGCTGTCGGCACGCCCGTCCCAGGTCAGGCCGCCGGTGGGTCCATTATCGACGCTTTCATCGGCCTCGTCTTCGCTGTCGAAGAAATGTTCGCTGAATTGCGGCACACTCTGCAGGTATTTGAGGGATGGCACGGCCCGCAGGCCGGATTCATGGAGATCACCGCCACCCAGCTGCACGGGCAGGTCGTTATTCTGGGCAAAGGCATTGGCCGGATCGTGGCAGGAACTGCAGGCGATCTTGCCCGAGCCGGACAGATGCGGGTCCTTGAACAGCTGCGCGCCGATCGCCGCCAGGGCCTTCGCCTGGGCATAGGCTTGGCTGCGATCCATCGTCGTGGCCGATTGTCCGGAAGGGACGGGCGTGGCCGCCGGTATGGGTTCCGCTATGACCGGTGCCGAGGCGGCCGTCGCCTTGTCAATCACCTGCGGCATCAGCAGCATCGCTGTTGCGCCGAGAGTGATACTCATTTGCAAGGCTAACTGCCAAGCAGAACTGAATTTTCCGACAGGGCATGCTGCGGAGACGACGTTGCGGGCGGAAGCGGTAAAGGAAGATTGCCGATCGCCAACCGCATGATGACGCTGTGATCCGCGGCCCTGCATCAGTTCTGATTCATCTTTCGCAATCACATCGATCCCCGTTCCACGTCACAGCCATGTCACTTTAAATCTCATTTTGGCCATATCATGATGCTCTTCCGTTGCAGATCAAAGAACGTCGTAAAGCGAATGCGCAACGCAATTCCGATGGGATGATTTTTAGGGATGAAGGGCATGAAACTGACATCGAGCCTGTTGCTCGCGGGGACCGCGCTGTCGACAGCTTTAGGGATCGCCGCTTGTACCACTACCTCGCCAGCCACCTCGGCCATGAAGTCGATCGATACGATCGTCGTCATCTATGCGGAGAACCGCAGCTTCGACAATCTCTATGGCCATTACCCCAATGCGGATGGACTGGACAATGCCTCGGCCGAATCCCAGCGCCAGCTGGATGTGAACGGGCAGCCGCTCAGCGAATTGCCGCCGGTCTGGGGCGGTCTCACCGCCAAGGGCGTGACACCGGCAATCACCGAGGCGATGACGGCGCATATGCCGAATGGTCCTTTCGCGATCGATGACCCCAAGGGTTATAACCTTGCGCAATCGGTGATCACCCACGACCTCTGGCATCGCTTCTATCAGAACCAGATGCAGATCAATGGCGGCAAGAACAACAAGTTCGTCGCCTATGCTGATGCTGGTGGCGAGGTCATGGGCACCTATGACGGCTCGAAGACGGCGATGTGGCAGGTGGCGCAGAAATATACACTGGCCGACCACTTCTTCATGGGCGCCTTCGGTGGATCCTTCCTCAATCACCAATGGCTGGCCTGCGCCTGCGCGCCTTATTATCCCAATGCCAGTACCAGCCCGGCCAAGCCGACCATCGCCGCAGTGGATGCCGATGGCGTGACCTTGACGGCGGCGGCCAATGCGCCGAAATCAGCGCTGAGCGGGATTCCGAAATTCGTCAGCGACGGCAATCTGACGCCGGACTTCTATGCCGTGAACACCATGCAGCCGGCTTACCAGCCGAGTGCCAACAAGCCAGCGGCCGGCGGTGACAAGGCCTATGCCGATCCGGGCCTGCCGACCACCTTGCCGCCGCAGACGGCCAAGACCATCGGCGATGCCCTGACCGACAAGGGCGTTACCTGGGCCTGGTATTCGGGGGCCTGGGGCGCCGTCCTTGCCAACGGCAATGCCTCACCGGTGCCGAATTTCCAGTACCATCACCAGCCGTTCAATTACTACGCCAACTATGCGCCGGGTACGGCGGCCCGCACCGAGCATCTGCGTGACGGTGGCCTCGGGGGCGCGGCCTTCATCAAGGCGATCGACGATGGCACCCTGCCGCAAGTTTCCTTCTACAAGCCGCAGGGCAACCTCAATCAGCATGCCGGCTATGCCGATGTGCAATCGGGCGACCAGCATCTCGCCGATCTCGTGAGCCACCTGGAGAAGAGCCCGCAATGGAGCCATATGCTCGTCGTCATCACCTATGACGAGAACGGCGGCTTCTGGGATCACGTGGCGCCGCCGAAGGCCGATCGCTGGGGCCCTGGCACCCGCATTCCGGCGATCATCGTCGGTCCGACGGTGAAGCACGGCTTCGTCGATCACAGCAATTACGACACCACCTCGATCCTGAAGCTGATCACCGAGCGCTTCAACCTCGAGGAACTGCCGGGCATCAAGACCCGCGATGTCTCGCTGGTGACCCATGGCAATGCGCCGCTGGGTGATTTCTCATCGGCGCTGCAGTAAGCGCGCCCCATCAAATGTAAACCCGGCCGGCTTAACGCCGTGCCGGGTTTTTCTTTTGCAGGCTAGCCGCAGCCTGGGGCAATAGTGCTTCAGATCAGCGATCCATTGACGATGGCGTTTCCCTGTTCATTGAACAGGTGGCAGGTTTCGGGCGACAGCATGACCTGAACCGCGTCGCCGATCCGCTGCGCGGCGAGGCCGTCGCTCTTGACGACCAGCTGATGGTTGCCCGCGGTATCGACATAGAGCATGGTCTCGCCGCCGAGATGCTCGGTCAGGGCGATCTTGCCGGGCATGGAGCCGGGTGCAGCAACAGTGCCGACCTTGAGATGCTCCGGCCGGACGCCAAGCGTTACCGGTCCCGGCGCCGCGCTAGTGCCGCGCAGGTTGATCGACAGGCGTGGGCCGTCCGGCAACACCACCGTGGCCGCGCCATTGGCAACGCTCTCGATCGTGCCCGACAATAAATTCATCTTCGGGCTGCCGATGAAGGTGGCAACAAAGAGGTTGTTGGGGCGGTGATAGAGTTCGAGGGGCGAGCCCACCTGCTCGATGCGGCCGGCATTCAACACCACGATCCGGTCGGCCATGGTCATGGCTTCGACCTGGTCATGGGTGACATAGATCATCGTCGCCTTGAGATCGTTATGCAGCTTCGAGATCTCGATCCGCATCTGCACGCGCAAGGCAGCGTCCAGATTCGACAAGGGCTCGTCGAACAGGAAGACCTCGGGCTCGCGCACGATGGCGCGGCCGATGGCGACACGCTGGCGCTGGCCGCCGGAGAGCTGGCCGGGGCGGCGGTGGAGCAGGGGCGTCAATTGCAGTAATTGCGCCGCCTTGGCGGTCCGCGCCTTGATCTCCGACTTCACCATCCGCGCCATCTTCATGCCGAAGCCGATATTCTCCTCGACGCTCATATGCGGGTAGAGCGCATATGACTGGAACACCATGGAGATGCCGCGTTCGGCCGGTGCCAGCCAGGTGACGTCTCGGCCGCCGATGGTGATCTCGCCATTGGTGATCTCTTCCAGGCCGGCGATCATGCGCAACAAGGTGGATTTGCCACAGCCGGAGGGGCCGACGAAGACGCAGAATTCGCCGTCGGATACGTCGAGATCGACGCTGCGGATGACGGGAACGTCACCGAAGGATTTCTGCACATTGCTGAGCCGGAGACTAGCCATGGAAACTCCCGATACGATTGCTGCGCCGCCGGGGGCGCATGAAGTCAGCGAAGACGGAGGCGACGGTTGCCATGCTCATTTGACTGCGCCTGCCGTCAGGCCCTTGACGATGTAGCGCTCCAGGAACACGGCGACGACTGCCAGCGGGGCAATGGCGGCCGTCGACAGTGCCGCCATCGACCACCAGTTGATGCCCTGGGAGCCGGTCTGGCTGGCGACCATCACCGGCAGGGTCTTCGCATTGGTGCTGGTGAGGAGCGCCGCGAAGAAATATTCATTCCAGCACAGGATGACCGAGAGGATGAAAGCCGCGACCATACCGGGTAGGGAGATCGGCAGGATGATGCGGAAGAAGGCCTTCCAGATCGAGCAACCGTCGACATAGGCCGCCTGTTCGAGCTCGCGCGGGATCGCATCGAACTGGTCGCGCATGATCCAGATGACGATCGGCAGCACCATCAGCGTATAGACGGCGATCAGGCCGACCCGGGTGTCGAGCAGAGCCAGTTCCTTATAGAGAATGAGGAACGGCATGGCGAGCACGACCGGCGGCAGGATCAGCTGCGACAGGAAGAAGAACGAGATGTCCTTGTTGCGCCAGATCAGGAATTTGTAGTCGAAGCGGCTGAGGCCGTAAGCGGCAAGCGAGCCGAAGACGCAGGCCAGCAACGAGGCGCCGACCGACATGACGACGCTGTTCTCGAAACGGGCGAGGAATTCGTCACGCACCGTCGAGGTCGTGAAGATGGTGTCCGGCGACAGGCCAAGCGAGCGCCAGCCCTTCCAATCGGGGGCAAAATCCACCCAGGGGATGAGATGCCCGTGGGTGACATCCGGTGCGGTCTTGAACGAGGTCGTCAGCGTCCAATAGATCGGGAACAGGGAGATGAACAACCACAGCAGCAGGGCGCCATAGATCAGTACACGGCCGACAATCAGCTTGTTATGACGCGCCGCCTGTCGCTTCTCGGTCCGTGTCGCGGTGTCTGCAAGACTGGTCAATACACAACTCCCAATCGGAACAGCCGGGCCATGCGTCAAGCCGCCTTGCGCATCATACGGCTGGCCAAATTCAGCAGGACGGTGATGAAGATGGCGATGAAGACGAAATAGACCTCCGCCAGGGTCGTGCCGTAGCCGACATTGGAGCGGTCGTTATATTCGCGGAAGATGAAGCTGGAGACGGTATCGGTGGCACCGCCGGGGCCGCCGCCTGTCACGTTGATGACGATATCGGCCAGCTTCAGCTCGAAGATGATGCGCAGGATGACGGCGGTGGTGCTGACCGGCAGCATCAGCGGGAAGGTGATGTTCCAGAAGGCGCGCCAGCCATTGGCGCCGTCGACGCGTGCCGCTTCGAGGATCTCCTTCGGCAAGGCCTGCAGGCCGGCCAGCAGCAGGATCATGATGAAGGGAATGGAGACCCAGGCATCCATCGACATGATGCTGAAGCGGGCGATCCAGGGACTCGCGAAGAAGGCCGGGATATCCCAGTTGAAATAGTGTGCGAACGAGGTGATCGGGCCGAAGCGGTATTCAAAGATCGACTTGCCGATCATCCAGCTGACGGCAACCGGGCTCAGCATGAAGGGTGTGAGGAAAGCGACGCGGAAGAATTTGCGACCGCGGATATTGGCGTTCAGCAAGAGAGCGAGGCCAAAGGCGATCGCATACTGCGCCAGCACGGCGAGCACGTAATAGACCATGTTGAGCAGGGCGTTCCAGAAATAGGCGTCGCCGATCAGCTGCCGGAAGTTATCGAGCCCGTTGAAATGCCGGCCGGTGAGGGAGCTCAGATTCCAATCGGTGAAGGCGATATAGAGGCCGAAGACCGTGGGGAAGATCGCCATCAACACGGTGAAGAGAACAGCCGGCAGGACGAAAAGCGCCTTCTGGCCGTTCTCGCCGCGCATCACCACCTGGCCGACGCAGAGACAAACGGACCAGCCCAGATAGGTATAGAGAATCGGCTGCCAGGTCTCGAAGCCGATCGAGGTCGCATCGGCGGCATAGAGGCCCTGGAAGATCACCATCGCTGCCAGGACCAGCGATGCGACAATAATCAGCAGGCGGCCGGCCTTCTTACGGCCTTCGGAAATGAAACGGGATCCGTGGGGCTTGGGCAGGCCAACTGCCAGCACAGCCGAATTACGCGTCAATTTACTGCCTCGTCATCAGGGGGCGGATCGCCCGTCATCCCGTAAACAGAACGGCTGGG
>DATMUQ010000203.1:0-3376 GCA_035563795.1 Terriglobales bacterium
CGATATCGGCGGCGGCGATGCCGATGCCGGTATCGGCGACCCGCAGCACCAGGCGCCCGGCGGCATTGAGATAGGCGCTCACCTTGACACTGCCCCGGGCGGTGAACTTGACGGCATTGGAAAGCAGGTTGAGCAGCATCTGCATCACCACCCGCTCATCCGCCACCAGCGGCGGCAAGGCCGCCATGATATCGGTGATGACATCCAGCTTCGCCTGGGCGGCGCGCGGTTCGATCATGCGCAGGCATTTGTCGATCACCGCCGCGACATCGATCGGTGTCTCCTGCAGCCGGTAGCTGCCGGCCTCGATCCGCGAGACATCCAGAATGTCGTTGATGATGTTGAGGAGATGCTGGCCGCTTTGCTGGATGTCGCGGGCATAGCCGCGGCCACGCTCGGGCGTGATCATGCCGGGTGCCGCCTCGGCCATGAATTGCGCGAAGCCGATGATGGCATTGAGCGGGGTCCGCAGCTCATGGCTCATATTGGCGAGGAATTCCGACTTCGCCCGGCTCGAGGCTTCCGCCTGCTGGCGCGACAGCTCCAGCATCTGCTCGATATGCTTGCGCTCGGTGATGTCCTGCAAGGTGCCGCTCATCAGCCGCGGCAGGCCGTCCGGCGCGAAGCCGACCTCGCCTTCCTGATGCACGATGCGCTCGCTGCCATCGGGCAGCAGGATGCGATGGTCGATGCTATAGGCCTTGTGACCGAACAAGGCGGCATCGACAGCCGCCGCCACCGCCGCCCGATCGGCAGGATGGACCAGCATCAGGAAGGCCTGGTGGCTCGGCGTGAAGCTCTGCTTGTCGAAGCCGAAGATGCGATAGATCTCATCCGACCAGAACAGCCGGTTATGGGGCACGTCCCATTCCCAATTGCCGAGCCGGGCGATGCGCTGGGCATTGGCCAGTCGCGCCTCGCTCTGCCGCAGGGCCTGCTCCGCCTTGACCCGTTGCGAGACGTCGCGCAGCACCGCCGTCATCTCGGTGCGGCCATCAACATCGAAGCGCAGGATCGAGGCTTCGACGGGAAACTCCTCGCCATTGCGGCGCTTCG
Source organism: Terriglobales bacterium (assembly GCA_035563795.1). GTDB lineage: Bacteria > Pseudomonadota > Alphaproteobacteria > Dongiales > Dongiaceae > Dongia_B. Next base: position 1,057 of record DATMUQ010000203.1, read on the forward strand.
CCACCACTTCGCGCCGTTCGCCCATGCGCTTGGCATCCCGCTCGCCGCCGGCGAAGCGCGTGAGATGCCCGCCATGCACGCCGTGGAAACGCTCGGGGATCAGCAGATCGAGTTTCTGCCCCAGGGCCTCGGTCGCGCTATAGCCGAACATGCGCTCGGCGCCGCGATTGAAGATGACCAGGGTGCCGGCGGCATCGATCGAGACGATCGCATCCTCGCTGATCTCGACGATCTTGTGGAAACGCGTCAGCGTCTCGCGCAGCCGCTGCTGCGTCTCGTGCTCCTGCGCCGCGAGCCCAGTCACCGCGAGCCCAGTCACTGCGAGCTCGGGCACATCCACATGCCGCGTGGCGATCGTCTTATGCCCAGCATTGGGTACATACGAAGTCATGCCTCACCGCACTCCGCATGCTGCTCATCTTGCAGCAGAATCAAGCGAATACTTCGACAGTGAGGAGATTATCTTAAATATTAATAAAAATATCGCCGCTGAATACAGCCGCGACGATAATTACCAAGACTTATATTGTTGCAGAAAGTTCGAATACTATGTTGGCAACATAGGTTGGGGTGTTTGATCCCATGCCAGATGTTCAATGCGAGATGCCACATGATCAGGCCTCGCCCGAGATACTGCGCGTGAGAGGCATCTCAGAGATAAGCGCGCCAGCCGGATGCCGCTGCATCGGAAGCGGTCGCAGTGACTTCGCGGCAATCACGCCACGGCAGCAAATCAAATCGCCATCGCATCGCGGCAGCAGCTTGTCAGCGATGGATATCGCCTTGCCCCCAGGCGAGCGGCATGGTCTCGCACGCAGCAGCAGTTGCGACTGCCTATCATTGCTACGCTGTTTTGCGCGCTGAAGCCTTGCCGTGCAAGATCATCGCGACAGGACCTCATTCCGACAAAACATCATCGGCATCGCAGCGTTCGGCACTCGCATCTCGCCGATAGCGGTGACAGAGAAATTCGAGCGACCGTTTTCACCGATAGCGATTTTCCTCGTGGCGTTTTCATTGTAGGTATGCGCTCGCTGTCTGTGCGGCCGGGAACTTCGCCGGGACCATGCCGCGTCGTTGCAGCAAGGGGTTGAGGGGGAGTTTTCATCGTGCTGTCGGCGGTACCGAGTTCGACCATCAGCCAGTTGCAGGGCGCCATTTGCGGCGACAAAATCTGCCAGCTGCCGGGCGCCTGCGGCGCCTGCAAATTGCGTCCGATCGCCTTCTGCGGCGATGATTCAGACGCGATTGCCGAGCGTATCGAGGCGCTGCGCCAGCCCTATCGCCAGCTGCCGGCGCGGCGCGTGGTGTTTCACGAGGGCGACCGCCTGCGCCAGGTCTACCAGCTGTTCGACGGCTGGGCCTGCCGCTACAAGGTGCTGAAGGATGGACGGCGGCAGATCCTCTCCTTCCTGCTGCCGGGCGATTCCCTCAACATGCCGAGCCTCTACCGGGAGCGTGCCGGCTATTCGGTGAAGACGCTGACGCCGATCAGCCTCTGCGTCTTCAATGCCCCCGACCTCGTGGATTTCATCCTCGCCAATCCGCCGGTCGCCGAGCGGGCGGGACAGTTCTGCGCCAATGCCGGTGCCGAAGCCGATGAGCGCCTGCTCGATCTCGGCCGCCGCTCGGCCTTCGATCGGGTGCGGCGCCTGCTGGCCGGCATCGTCCAGCGCCTGCAGCGCCGCGGCTTCGCGGGCCCCGCTTATCCGCTGCCGCTGACCCAGCTCCATATCGCCGATGCAACCGGCCTCACCCCGGTCCATGTCGGCCGCATCCTCGGCGAGATGCGCCAGAACGGCCTGCTCGACCAGACCCGCGGCCGCCTCACCTTGCACGATCCGGATTGGTTGCTGGGGGCGGCGAGATAGGAGAGCGGGCCGCCGGATGTTGACCGGCAATTAACGCAGCGGCTAGCTTTCATCGCGCCTATCAACGCCTGTTCCTTTCCAGCCGGTGCCAGGATGACTGACAGCGATCCGACCAGCCCCGTTCATATTCGTCGCCTGCAGGATGCCGTGGGCCCGGCCTTTGCGTTGTTGGCCGGCATGCAACTCGGCGTCTTCACGGCGTTGGCCGATGAAGCCCTGTCGGCCGAGGTCGTGGCCGCGCGTCTGGGGCTGCCGGCCAGCCGGCTCGAGCGTCTGTTGCGGGCTTTGACAGTCGCGGGGCTGCTGGAAACCGACGGCACGGCCTTTCGCAACACCGCCGAGGCCCGACGTTTCCTGGTCGCCGGCAAGCATGGTTATATCGGCGGCGAGCATGAATTGCTGGCCGATCTCTGGCAGGCCGATCTCACCACCGCCACCTCGATCCGCGA
>DATMUQ010000204.1:0-9728 GCA_035563795.1 Terriglobales bacterium
CTGGGGGTCGCCGGCTTCGGCGCCACCGGGCGAGCCGCACCGGGCGCGCCGGCGGGACGGCGCCGTGGGGCATCATCATCCTCCGCCGTCGCGGCATTGCGCGGCAGCGCCTTGCTGAGATGCATGCGGGTATCGCCCGCCGCCTGGTCGGCGGTGGCAGCGCGGGCCACCGGACGCGGGGCTGCCTTCGCGGCCTCCGACTGGGGCTCGGCTTGCGTGGCAGGCGTCGCGGCTGCAGCCGGCGCCTCGGCACCGGCCTTATCGGCCGACCGCTTCTTGGCTTCCGCCTGACGCTCTTCCTCTTCCTTGCGGCGGCGCTCGGTCTCGGCCCGTTCGCGTTCGGCGCGCTCGGCTGCACGGACGGCCTCCTCGGCCTCCTGCACCTTGCGGACTTCCTCATCGCGCTTGGCCTGCTCCAGCGCCTTCATGCGCGCCTGGCGCTCATGCGGGGTCAGGTTGTGATGATCGACATCAAAAGGTGCCGCCACCGTGGTTTCCGGGACCGGCGCATGAGTCTGATGCGGCTTGGCCTCGACTTCCGCGGCAACTTCCATCTTGCCGCCGGCGCCGGGCGCATAGGTCCGCTTCTTCTTCACCTCGACAGCCACCGTCTTGGTGCGGCCATGCGGGAAGCTCTGCCGAACCTGACCGCCATCGACGGTCTTCTTCAGCTCCAGCTTACCCGGCGACGACAGCTTCAAGGGCTTTCTGGTCGGGGTATCGGTATCACTGCTCATGCGTTCTCAAGTCCCGCGTTTAAATATCTTCAGTTGCGCTTGCCGGGGCCCGGCACATCGGCAGCCGTGAAGGCGGCCAGGCGGCGGCAAGCGAGAAGCAATCTCTCAGCAATCCCGCTGGGCTTCAGGGCGGCATGCACGGCGGTTTCCCGGCCAAGCGCCGCCGCCAGCTCAGCAGCGGATAAAGGTGCGCATATCTCTACATCAGAACCGGCAAGCCGCGCTAGCTTCGTCCGCCCATCCTCCGCCGCATCGCTGGCCGCGACCAGCAGCATGACCCGGCCGCCGCGCAATTCCCGCTCGACCTTCTCGAAACCGGCGGTGAGGTCGCCGGATTTGCGGGCGATCCCCAGCAGCTGGACGACGTCCTGGCGTAACAGAGTGGCAATACGGGCCACCAGATCGGCCGGAATCCGGGCCGAATGCTTGGCCGCCTTGGCAAAGGCGTTGGTCTTGATCGCCTGTGCCAGAGCCGCCGGCTCGGCCTTAACCCATAAGCCCCGCCCCGGCAGGCGCTGCCGGAGATCCGGCACCACCTGGTTCTCGGGATCGAGGACAAAACGGATCATCGCCGTCTTGTCGAGGATTTCCCGGGTCGCGATGCAACGCCGCAGCGGCGATTTGCCAATCGGATCAATCTCGGTCGGATCAACCCCAGCCGCACCAACCCCGATGGCATCAGCCTTGGCCGGATCAAGCGCAGGCGCGCCGAGGACGGCGTCAACGACACCGCCTTCGATTGCCCCGGTACCTGCCGGCTTGCTGCTGCTCAAGGTCAATTCCATCGACAAAAGCTGTCCGTCACGACTTCCTTATCGGTTACAACAGCCAGGGCTTACGCCTTGGCCGCGTCACCCTCGAACCAATGCGCCCGCGCCGCCATGATAACGGCATTGGCCTCTTCCAGCGAGAGATCGAAACCCTTCAGGATACCGTCCTTCTCGTCGGTCAATTCGTCGGCGGCGAGATCGGCGAGATCGTCCAGCGTCTTCACGCCCTTCTCGCCCAGGGCCACCAGCATGGCCGGGGTCAGGCCGTCAATGGCGGCAACCTCGTCCACCACGCCCAATTCCTTGCGGCGCTCGACCAGGCGCAGCTCCTCGGCTTCCAGCCAATTCGCCGCGCGGGCCTTCAATTCAGCCGCCACATCCTCGTCGAAGCCTTCGATCGAGGAGAGATCCTCGGTCGGCACATAGGCGACTTCCTCGACGCTGGTGAAACCTTCGGTCACCAGCAGATGCGCGATGACGTCGTCGACATCGAGGGCGTCCATGAACATCTGCGAGCGGGTCTTGAACTCTTCCTGGCGGCGCTCGGATTCCTGCGCCTCAGTCAGAATATCGATGTCGAAACCGGTGAGCTGGGAGGCCAGGCGCACATTCTGGCCGCGGCGGCCGATCGCCAGAGATAATTGGTCATCCGGCACCACGACTTCAATGCGACCGGTATCCTCGTCCAGCACGACCTTGGCGACTTCGGCCGGGGCCAAAGCGTTCACCACGAAAGTGGCATGGTCCTGCGACCAGGGGATGATGTCGATCTTCTCGCCCTGCAGCTCGCCGACCACCGCCTGGACGCGGCTGCCGCGCATACCGACGCAGGCGCCGACCGGATCGATCGAGCTGTCACGCGAGATGACGGCGATCTTGGCACGGCTGCCGGGATCGCGGGCCACCGACTTGATCTCGATGATGCCGTCATAGATTTCCGGCACTTCCTGGGCAAACAGCTTGGCCATGAAGTCGGGATGGGTGCGGGAGAGGAAAATCTGCGGGCCACGCGGCTCTTCGCGCACATCGTAAATGAGGGCGCGGACGCGGTCGCCGTTGCGGAAGGTCTCGCGCGGCAGCAATTCGTCACGCCGCAGCATGGCTTCGCCGCGGCCGAGATCGACCGTGACATTGCCGAATTCCACGCGCTTGACGAGGCCGTTCATGATCTCGCCCTTGCGATCCTTGAACTCGTCGAACTGGCGCTTGCGCTCGGATTCGCGCACCTTCTGCACGATCACCTGCTTCGCCGTCTGGGCGGCGATGCGGCCGAAATCGATCGGCGGCAATTCATCGACAATGAGATCGCCGGCCTTCAGCGCGGCATCGCGGCGCTGCGCATCCTTGACCAGGATCTGCGTCGCCTCGTTCTCGATCGTCTCAACCACTTCGCGCACGCGCGTCAGCTTGATCTCGCCGGTGCGGCGGTCAATGGCAGCGCGGATATCATGCTCGTGCCCGTATTTCGAACGGCCCGCCTTCTGGATCGCCTGTTCCATGGCAATCAGCACTTCATCGCGGTCGATGCTCTTTTCCCGCGCCACGGCGTCAGCAACCTGCAGCAACTCCATACGTGGAATGGCAATCGTCGTTTCCATGGGTAAGCCTCAGTTCTCCAGGGTATGCGGTTCCTGATGCAACGCGATCAGCGCGTCGGTCAGGACCAGCTTTGCTTTGTGAATGACAGTGAGCGGCAGGGCCACCTCGCCCGTCTCCGTCATCAGACGGAGCGTGTTATCGGCAAAGCCGATGATGCTGCCGCGAAAACGCTTCTGGCCGTCGACCGGCTCATTGGTTTCGACCTTCGCCTCATGACCGGCGAAGCGTTCGTAATCCTTGGCCCGGGTCAGCGGCCGGTCGATACCGGGCGAGCTGACTTCCAGGCTGTAGCCTTCGGAAATCGGGTCTTCGACATCGAGCACAGCGGAGATCGCCCGCGAGAGATCGGCGCAGTCATCGACCGACATCTGGCGCCCGTCCTGGGGCTCGGCCATGATTTGCAGCGTGCGACGCTGATTGCCCGACAATTGCACCCGCACCAGCTCGAAACCCATGGCCTCGATGCTCGGGGTGATCATGCGTGCGATGTCGTTCACCAAACTCATTGTGCGCTACAAAACCCTCGGTTCGTGTCGTCTCTAACGTCGTCCCATGGCGGTGTTATCGGGCCGGGTTTCCGGCCACCAGAAGCGGACAGCGCCGCCGGCATGCGGGTAACAAAAAAGGCGGGCTTTTGGCCCACCCTTGTCTTTTGGTCCTTATGACCACGGGATTTGCCGGGGAATATAGTGATTTACCGGGGAAATGCAAGCGTCAGCGACTCGACGGTTCGATCCCATGAATAAGAAAATAATCTTAACAAAATACAACTCCTGTTTCGGCCACCGTCATCTCACAACCGCCGGAAGAAAATGGCAAAGTGCTTCGTTTCCCGGCAAGCAAGACGCCTGGATAACGGGCGTAAAATAGCTGTAATGTGCTCCGCCTGCGGCAGGTCGCGGGCTGATTCGTCGAATGCAGGGCCGCATGTCCACCTCCACCTTCCATATCGTCTATCCCGATGCCTCGATCGAGACCGCCAAGTTTCTTGAGGACTGGCCGCGCCCGCAGGGGTTGAAGCTGACGGTGGATTGCGGGCCGCGCGACAGCGACGAGGCGATGATCGAGCGCTGCAAGAAGGCCGACGCCGTCATGTGGGGCTGGGCGCGCCTCAATGCCAATGTGCTGGCCCAGTGCAAGAAGCTGAAGATCGCCTCCTTCCTCGGCATCGGCATCGACGGCTATGTCGACCTGCCGGTCTGCCGCGAGCGCGGCATCCGCGTCTGCAACACGCCCAATTACGGCAACCGCACGGTGGCCGAGCATGCGATCGGCCTGATGTTCGCCGTCTCGCGCCAGATCGCCCATTTCGACGCCCAGGTGCGCGCCAATAACTGGTCGGAAGACCCGCCGGGACTGGAATTGCAGGGCCGGCGCCTGGGCATTGTCGGTTTCGGCTCGATCGGCCGTGAAGTCGCCAAGATGGCGTTGGGTCTCGGGCTGGAAGTGGTGGCCTGGGCAAGGCGGCCGGAACGCTACGGCCTCGCCTTCCCCTCGGTGCGCTTCGTCAGCCTCGCCGATCTCTTCTCAACCTCGGACGTGGTCTCGCTGCATCTGCAGCTCAACGACCAGACGCGCGGCATGATCAATGCGCAGTTGATGGATCTGATGGGACCCGAGGCGATCCTGATCAACACCGCACGCGGCGGCATCATCGACATGGCGGCGCTGGAAAAGCTGCTGGTCGAAAAGCGGATCTTCGGTGCCGGGCTCGACGTCTTCTCTGAGGAGCCGCTACCGCCCAAGTCCCCCTTGCGCAAGGCGAGCAACGTGGTGATGACACCGCATGTTTCCTATAACAGCACCGCCACCTCGCGGCGGCTGGTGATGATCGCGCTGCATAACATCCTCAATTTCCGCGCCGGCCAGCCGAGTAATATCGTCATCTGACATGGGGAACGGCAGCGGCATCGCGACAGGCCGCTGCCAGGGACGTCTCCCAAGAGAGGAAGCCTCTTACGGCGTTTGCGGCGTCAGATCCTCGCTGCCGATATCGCGGCCGAGCCCGCCCGCCCAGAGGCCGTGCAGATGGTCGCCATCGCGCTGATAGGCAACCACGCCGAAGCCGGGTTCCTGGCCGTAAGCCACCACCAGCACGCCATCGACCAGCACACCGGTGCCGATGTCGGCCGGCTGCGGCGTGAACCAGCGCAAGGTATAGGTCTTGCCGGTGGGCTTGATCTCGACCCGCCCCTTATAGAGCGTGCCGTCGGGATTCTCACCCTGGCTGATCGTGTAACTGCCATCGAGCCCGGCGGGACCCTGCAGGACCTCGCGGCCGACCCCCTTGCCATTCGCCCCGGCAAGGCTCCAGCGGCCATCGAGCCGGCCACCATCGACCCGGTAGATGACGAGACCAAAGGGCTTCGCATTGCCATAGGCGACGCCGAAGACCGTACCCGCCTCGAGGCCGATGCCCTTATAGGCATCGCCGGAATTCAGCCGCCACAGCACCGCCTTCACATGGCCGAGCGGTTCGATGGCAACATCGCCTTCATAGGCCTTGCCGCCGGCGGTCTTGCCGGCGGCGTGATAGGCGCCGGGGGTGATGCGAATGCTTGCCGCGTCATCGGCCTGGACCGACCCCGCCGGCAGGACAGTGGTGCAGGCGGAAACAAGGACGGCGCCAGCCAGCCAGGTGCAGACGGCAAGCAAGGCAGAATGGCGCCGGGCCATGGTGGCTATTCCTTGTAGCTGGGATCGATCCGGTCGAGCAGGCGCAGCAGCGCCGTCCAGGCAAGATCATAGCCATCCATATCGGCGAGCTGGCCCTGGGTCAGGTCGCGGCTGGGATCGTTGAACTGGCGCTCGGTATGGGCGCAGACCTTGTCGCTCGGCACTACCAGCGCACCGCCGCCGGCCTGGGCCGCCAATTGGATCTCGCAGGCCTTCTCCAGATAATACATGCGCAGGAAGGCCTGCTGCACCGTCTGGCCGACCGTGAGCAGCCCGTGGTTGCGCAGGATCAGCACCGGCTTGTCACCGATATCCGCCACCAGGCGCGCCTGCTCATCGAGGTCGAGGGCGATGCCCTCGTAATCGTGATAGGCGACGTTGTTGTAGAATTCGAGCGAGATCTGGTTGAGCGGCAGCAACCCGTCCTTCTGGGCGGCGACGGCGCAGCCCGCCTTGGTATGGGTATGCAGCACGCATTGCGCGTCTTCCCGCGCCCCATGGATAGCACTGTGGATGACAAAACCGGCCGGGTTGACCTTATAGGGGCTGGGCTCCACGGCATTGCCCTGGAGATCGATCTTCACCAGGCTGGAGGCGGTGATTTCATCAAAGAAAAGCCCATAGGGATTGATCAGGAAATGATGCTCCGGCCCCGGCAGGCGGACGGAAATATGGGTGAAGATGAGGTCGGTCATGCGGAAATGGGCGATCAGGCGGTAGCAGGCCGCCAGTTCCTGGCGCAGCCGCCATTCCTCCGCCCCATACCGGCTGCTGCCCGGATGGCTGGTCTTCGCCTGAATTACCGTACCACTCATGTTCCGCTCCCTGATGATTGGGGCCGCGGATCCCTGATCCTGCATCCCGCGGCCGGCCTTACGTCGTTGTCTTTCGCAAAGTGAGGCGAGTGTGGCATAAGGACGGCCGCTGCAGAAGCGCGGCCGCTGTCTTTCCTCTTGAAGCGGGCATGCGAATTGCGCATATCAGCGCCGGGCCGGCGCCCCGCCGCCCGGGTCATTCCCGGTTGGCCGGGCATTCGAACGGCACCGCTGTTTCAGATATTTTGATGAGATTGGACTAGGAACGGAACATGCAGATGGAACGTCACGGATTTCAGGCGGAAGTCAGCCGCCTGCTGGATATCGTTGCTCATTCGCTCTACAGCGATAAATCCGTGTTCCTGCGCGAACTTGTCTCCAACGCCTCGGATGCCTGCGACAAGCTGCGCTACCTGTCGCTGACCGAGCCGGGCCTGATCAAGGATGATCCCGAGTTCAAGGTCACCATCCAGCTCGACAAGGACCAACGCCTGCTCACCATCGCCGATAACGGCATCGGCATGAATCATGACGACCTGATCAGCCATCTTGGCACCATTGCCCGCTCCGGCTCGGCCAAGTTCATGGAGGAACTGGCGGCGACCAAGGCGAGCGGCGGTGCTGCCAAGGAAGGCGGCGACAAGAACGTTTCCCTGATCGGCCAGTTCGGCGTCGGCTTCTATGCCGCCTTCATGGTCGCCGACAAGGTCGAGGTCGTCTCCCGCAAGGCCGGTGAGGCCCAGGGCTGGCGCTGGACCTCCGACGGCAAGGGCGAGTTCACCGTCGAGCCGGCGGAGAAGAGCGGCCGCGGCACCGACATCATCCTGCATCTGCGTGCCGATGCCGACGAGTTCCTCAATGCCGGCAAGCTCGGCACCATCATCAGCAAGTATTCCGACCATATCCAGCTGCCGATCCACCTCACCGGCGATGGTGAGCCGCGCAAGATCAACCAGGGTGCAGCCCTCTGGGCGCGGTCGAAATCGGAGGTCACGGAGGAGCAGTACCGCGACTTCTACCGCCATGTCGCCCATGCCTTCGACGAGCCCTGGGCGACCCTACATTTCAAGGCCGAAGGCAAGATCGACTATACCGGCTTGCTCTTCATTCCCTCGACCAAGCCGATCGATCTCTTCAATCCCGACCGCAAGCAGGCGTTGAAGCTCTATGTGAAGCGGATCTTCATCACCGATCATTGCGAGGAAGTGCTGCCGCATTGGCTGCGCTTCGTGAAGGGCTTGGTCGATTCCGAGGATCTGCCGCTCAATATCAGCCGCGAGATGCTGCAGCAGAACCCGATCCTGACGCTGATCCGCGGCGGCCTCGTCAAGCGCGTGCTCGGCGAGCTCGGCAAGAAGGCGGAGAACGACAAGGAAGCCTATAAGGCCTTCTGGGAAAATTTCGGCGCCGTCCTCAAGGAAGGCATCTATGAGGAAGCCGACCATCGCGAGACGCTGTTGAAGCTCGCCCGTTTCCGCTCGACCAAGAGCGACGGCGAGAACGAGCTGGTCAGCCTCGCCGATTATGTCGGCCGCATGCAGGAAGGCCAGGAGGCGATCTATTACATCACCGGCGACAATCTCGATGCGGTGGCGAAGAGCGCGCAGCTCGAAGGCTACAAGGCCAAGGGCGTCGAGGTGCTGCTGCTGACCGATCCGATCGATGAATTCTGGATCCCGGCGGTCGAGAAGTTCGACGGCAAGGAATTCAAGTCCGTCACCCGCGGCGGCGCCGATCTCGACAAGGTGAAAGCCGCGCCCGATGCCAAGGCGCCCGAGAAGAAGCCGGCTGCCGAAGGCATCGACAATCTGATCGCGCTGATGAAGCTGACCCTGAAGGATTCGGTCAAGGATGTGCGCCTATCATCGCGCCTGACCGATAGCGCCGTCTGCCTGGTAGCCGATGAAGGCGACATGGATATGCGCCTGGCGCGTCTCCTCAAGCAGCATCGCCAGCTCGACGCCACCCTGCCGCGCGTCCTCGAGATCAATGGCAGCCACCCGCTGATCGCGGCTCTGGCAAAGGCCGTCTCCAATGGCAGCAAGCAGGATGCGGTCAGTGATGCCAGCTGGGTGCTGCTTGACCAGGCCAAGCTGCAGGAGGGCGAGACGCTGAGCGATCCTGCCGCCTTCGGCCAGCGCCTGTCAGGCCTTCTGCAGCAGGTGTTCTGATACGCAATCCGTTCCTCCGCATCGGGCATCGATCGAATGGCGAGCGCGCCCATTCGATCGATCGCCGTCACGGGACGATATCGTAATCGACCTTGATGTCGTTGTTGCGCGCGAAGATATAGCACTTCTCGCCATATTGCTGGCATTTGGCCAAGGCCTCATTGGCCGTAGCGCTGGAATTCGAGCAGCCAAGGTCCGGACAATACCTATAGTAATATCCGTTGCCGTTTGCTGACACAGCAAAAGCACCGTCACGTGTCGAGCCGATCAAGGCCTGGTATCGGTGGAAACCGTCGACCACGTGTTGGGTGACGTGCATTTTCTCGCCCGGCGCCGGATGATAGCTTGCCTCATTCACGCAACCGAGCAGAAGCGTCAAGAGCATCACCCCTGCCGTCACTGCCGCCCGTCTCACGGCACCACCTCGTAATCGACCTGGATCGAGTTGCGGTTCGCAAACACATAACATTTGGAGCCGTATTTGCCGCATTCCTCGATGGCTTTATGCGCCACGCTGTTGTCATCCATGCAGCGTATGTCATCACACCAATAGGCATCATAGAAGCGGCCGTCTTCCGAGACGGCGAAGACACCCGAATGAGTCGACCCGATCAGCGCCTGATATTCCTTGAAGCCCTGATAGGTCGTCGCGGCGATCGGCATCTTCTGCCCCGGCGCCGGCTTATACAGATTCGCCGGCACGCAACCGACGAGGCCGAGCGCCAGCGCGCAGGCAATGATGATGGGCAGTTTCATGTCAGGGCTTTCCTTGTCGCAAGCCTGGGAGAAAAACGTGTGTCGCCGGCGCCTCTATGGGGTCCTGAGCGCCGCATCACGGCACCACTTCATAGGGCACGATGATCCCTTCGTCGGTGGCGAAGAGGACGCAGGATTCGCCGGTTTTTTCGCAGGCCTGAATCGCCCGCGGCGCGGCGGCACTTCGGCCGCCGACACAGCGTT